>JAGWBU010000054.1 GCA_021295735.1 Candidatus Poribacteria bacterium
AGCACATCAAGGGCGCGTCGAAAGAAGGTAGTTTTGCCGGTTTGCCGCGGTGCGAAGATAACGACATAACGTCCCTCTTCAACACGTTTGATAAAATCGGCGATCTCGTCGGAACGTGGAACAACGTAGTGTTCTTGAGGATTGACGGGACCTTGTGTTCCAAAACGTCTCATTTTCTGATCCTTTCCGCTAAACTCTTGGTTCTTGATTGTATCACATCGGGTCGATGCAGTCAACGCTAAATACCCACAATTCAGGGGCATTTAGTTCTCCAAAATTTTAGATGTTCGATTTTAGCGGATCCGCTGTAGGAGCGAGCTCCAGCTCGCGACTCTTCGCGTAAATTGGACAAAAACCTTAAAACTAAATAGCCCTGCCCACAATTCCAGGGCTATTCAGTTTTCCTGTAGGACGGAACTCCGATCCTTGGGAAACTCTCAAGCAAAAACACCCTCCTTCCGTAGGCGCAAGCTGTGGCTCGTGACTTTCTTCAAAAATCCACGAAAATAGCGAAAATTATGGTGAATTAGAAAAATACTTTTACACTTTTAGCACTTACGCATTTCCCTGGTAGATGCGGTTTCCTAACCGCACCGGTTAGGTCATGATACACCTAATTCTCTGATTTTACGTAAGTCCTGACTTTATTAATACGACGGGCGATGAATCGCGCTACTACAAACGCTCCCTCGTTAAGGGTAGATGTAAACATAACAGTACTTACGCAATTTTGACTTTAGCAGGCTCTGTTAGATAGGAATTCTCGAAAAAAACGTCAACATTCTTGGCACAAACTAAAAGTTTATGCTACAAAAGAGCCGTATGCGTAAGTCCTACATAATTGTAAATTTCACCATAAATGATCTTATCCTCATTGAGGCGTTGTTCGAGTTGAACAGAATCACTGAAAATGAATAGGCAGATTATTCTATGTTGCGAAGTCATGCACCCATTCATCCGGAAACCGTGTCCTTAAATTATGAGAGGATCTTACGTATCACGTTTAAAAGGGATGGCACTATGCGCGAAAGGGATGTTGCAAATATGCGTCCCTTGCGCTCGAATGCATAGAACAGACTTTGAAGGAAAAATAAGGATGCAAGCGATCATTTTATGCGGCGGCTGGCGTATGCACGAGAACACTTCCAAAACGGAGACTTTCAATGAATCTTGACATATTTAGGGCGTATGATATTCGGGGCATTTTTGGTGTTGACTTTCAACCGACAGATTTTTATCAAATTGCCCGTGCGTTTGTCGATCACTTCCAACCAAAAATCGTTGTTTTGGGACACGATGTCCGAAAAAGCTCACCGGTGCTGTTCCAAAAAGTTGCCGAAGGACTGATAGATTCCGGGGTCAAGATCCTCAACCTTGGCCGGATTTCGACCGATATGCTCTACTTCGCTGTTGTGCACTACCAAGCAGATGGTGGCATTGTCATCTCCGCCTCTCACAATCCAGCTGAATATAACGGTATGAAACTCGTCCGCTGGCATGCCGCACCGATATCCGCTGATACAGGTCTTTTTGATATTCGCAATGCCATTGAAAACCCAACGCTATCTGGGAAACAAAAAATACACTGCCGTGCAATCCCTGAGCCTATTCCATTTCTGGATGCCTACCTAAAGCACCTAAGTTCATTTACAGACTTACAGAAGCTCTCCAGCAAGCGGATTGTCATCAATGCCAATAGTGGGCTTGCTGGACAGATTGCAGAACGCCTGTTAGCAGAAACACCTATCCAGATATGCGAGCAGTTGTTTACCCAACCCGATGGTACATTCTCCAAGATTCCCGCTGGCAGACCTGATCCCTTGAGACCTGAAAATCGGGAATTAACCACAGAGGCGGTTAAACGAACAAAGGCAGATTTGGCAGTCGCATGGGACGCAGATGCCGACAGATGTTTCTTCTTTGATGAAGACGGGGCGTTCGTCGAAGGTTGTTATATTACGGCGTTGCTTGCCGAAAAACTCCTTGAAGAAAAAGGAGAACGGACTGTCATCTTTGATCCAAGAGCCGTCTGGGCGGTAGAGAACGCCGTTGTCTCCGTGAATGGCACACCACTTCTCAACCGATGCGGACACTCGTTTATCAAAACCCGCATGCAAGAAACTGGCGCACTCTTCGCCGGAGAGACGAGCGGACACTACTATTTCAGAGAGAATTTCTATACGGATAACGGGATGATTCCCTTATTGCTCATCCTTGAATACCTCAGTGCAAACCGGACATCACTCGCTGAATCTATTGACCGTTTTCGATCGGCATATCCAGTTTCAGGTGAAATCAACTTTTCCTTTGAAACCGAGCGTCATAAGCGAAATGCTATGGGGGTCGTCCAACAAGAAATATACGCTTTGGGGAACCATCCTTGTATTGAAATGCCTGTTGACGGTTTGTCGGTCAGATTTCACACAGGTTTCCGTCCACTTGCTGCTAATGGCCGTGGACCTGGTAATTGGCGCTTTAATCTCCGGGAATCGAACACGGAACCCTTGTTGCGGCTCAATGTTGAATCTATCAGGAGCGAGGATCTCCTGATTGAACAAACGATGAGGGTTAGCGAAAAACTTCAGAGTCTCGGGGGTAGCAGAGAAACGAAGTTTCGCTGGGAAAAGGAATAGTTTGTAAATTGCGCATTTAATGCTGGTATATCCGCGTTTTCTGTTAGTTTGATGTAGTCGAGTTTGTATATTTTCTCTAAATCTTGCACCCTTTGCCTGAATATGTTGTGTCCTTAATTTTAAAAGCACAATCATAAAGAGCAAAAAGATTGGAGGAAAACGTGTTTGATTTCCCAAGAGTTTTACACCGACTCTGCCTCTTTGAGGAAGATGGTGTCCTTTATGCGGCAGATATCGAGAAAGCACGGGTCATAGAGATTTCTACCGTGATGGTTGACATCTTGAAACTGGCAGAAGAGCAGACGAGTGAGGAAATTGTTCAGACGTTGAATCCCTCTTATTCAGAGGACGAGATTTATGAGGCGTTTGAGAGATTTGCGGAATTTGAAAGGGAAGGCTTGCTATTCAATCGGGGTGAAAATCTCAGAGAAACTTTCGCTATAGAAAGTAAACGGCGAAAGTTGCTTGTTGTGATACCTAACATTACCACTGACTCGTTCTTTGATATTGAAACGTTATATGCCGGAACAAACATGGCACTGTCTTACATGTTTGAACATCTCACCAAATACGTAGATCTCCATTTTGCGGGCAACCAAAATCGAAAATTAGCCGACAACGTGTATGAAGTTGACATTAGGGTGTCTGACTTTGGTAAACTCAGTCGAAGCATCAACGAAACCTATTTCGGTATTCTTACCTTACATCGCGACCACGAGACATGGCTACTCCCCGTCTATCAACACAGAGAACTGCCGCCTATTCTTGTCCAATGCCACGCCCCACGCGGACATGGTGGAAACGCAATCAATTCAATGTTGCGGCATTACGCGGCGATGCGAGATTTTGATGCTTTTACCGCCCCATCGGATTATGTCCGGGATTTCTATTCAAATTACGTCTGGGATCCCAGTTTCTTTAACACACTCCCCAACGGTGTAGATTCTGCTCTGTTCTGTCCGATGGAGAAAGAAACAGCAAAAAAAGAACTTGCCGAACATGTAGGTGACAACCGAATCCTGACGACTCCCACAGTCGGCTATCTCTCGCGGGTGCAATCAGAAAAAGGGGCATCTGTCTACTTGAAACTCGCTGAGTTGAATCCGCACTTGTTGTTTTTAATTGCGGGACCACACTTCGGAAGGTATCAATTGCGGGAACTCCCTGATAATCTCGTTTATGCTGGATTCCACCCGCGCGAGAAGTTACCGATGGTCTATAACGCATTTGATGTCTACTGTTTCCTTTCAATGTCAGGCGAGGAAACCTTTGGATTGACGGTTCTTGAAGCGATGGCGTGTGGCGTTCCACCGATCGTTCCCAATTTTGACGGCGTGCCTTCAGTCGTCGGGGATGCAGGATTAATCGCCGATGCTGAGAATTTTGACCAAGATATAGGGACTCTTGTGAGTTACCCGTCCCCGATAGATTTTTCGGAGAAGATTAACCTACTATTGAGCGACGATGGTATGAGGCAAACATTTTCCCAAAAAGCGAGAAAACGCGCGTTATCGTTCACTTGGGATAAAACCGCACAACGTATTATCCACTTCTTTGAAGCACTTCACGAAAAAAGGCAGCTTGTGAGTCCAAATAAACTCTTGAATGCCTTCGCCCCTGACATTGAAGTCTCAAGCCGAAAGCAACATCATCTGAAATACAAATCCATTGTGTTGAGTATGAACAAGCACTACCAACGTTCTCTAATGGGAGATGCCCTCTATTCCCAACGTGTTGAGGAAGGACTCGCGATAACTCTTTTGAGAAACCATACAGCAAGAGAAGCAGAGGCACTTCTTGCTGAATTCATCGAAGATCAAGCAGAGGCGAGAACAATTCTTCAAAGCGTTCGTGGCTTAATCCATGCAACCGCTTAAGAAAATGGAGTCGAATAGACTATGACACTTCACGCTCACTACCGGCTGAACCGACACCGTAAATTTGAACAAGAGGGTCGGAAATATGTCGCAGATCTTGAAACGAACGATATCGTTCAAGTCAACGATGTAGAATGGGAAATTCTGACCTGTTATGGAACACAGACGCAATACCAAATCGTTGAGGCGCTCAAGGAAGAATATAAAGTCGAGTCTATCTTTGATGGGATTGAACGTTTGGAACGGCTTGGACAGCAGGGCTCCCTTTTAAGCACAATAGATGGAGCAGTGAAACCGGGTATAGACAGTTGGAAACAGAAGAAAAAGAAACCGAAGTTGTTGGTGCCGTTCCACTTTACAAACGAGAAAACATCGTTAGACTATACAACAAATCTGAATCGCTATCAGTTACTAACCCACTTGACGCAATTCGCAGACTTGGAAACGCTTACTTTTTCCAAAGCAGAAGAAGAAGCCTCAAAGACGCAGGACTTTCAAGGTTACGGAGATATCCGGATTCGGAATATAGAAACAGAAGAAAGCAGTGCCTTCGGTCCAGCGTGGTATGCGATGAATGGATACGACGGTATTTTACTCCTCTCTCAATTTTTGACAGACGACCTCTTATATTATCAGCTGCCCGGTGTGCCAATTGTTCACTGTATAGAAGATGTTCAGAAGTTACAAGGTTCAACACTTGAAACATCTCTAAATATCTATGCTCTCCAAAACGCAAAGGACACGATAATCGTCAGATCCTCATGGGTAAAGGAACGACTGATGGAATATAAGGTCCTTGGAGAGAGCGTCCGCGTTATTCCAAATGGGATTAATGTTGGCGAACCTATGAGCAAATCGTTGGCTAAGCAATACACCGCCGCGCTCTTTGAAAAACCGATGTTTGCACAACAACCCATCGTAGGACTCATTTCAGGTTTTGGACCTAACTATGGAGCGGAACTGGTTTCTGCGTTTGCTCATGCCAATCCACATCTTGCGATTTTTGTCTACGATCCGTTTTTGGCAGAATATTACACAAATCCACCAAACAATGTGGTAATTTTTAGCGCAGATGATGAGGAAACCCGTTCGGTGCTACCTATTTTTTTTCAGGCACTTGATCTCGTCTGTTTCCCCGCAATTCTGGGGACACCGCTTTCGTTGGTATTAGAGGCGATGGCTTATGGAACTCCATGTGTCGCCATGACGAAATATGGAATTCCACCGGAGGTTGAGGGTGCCGGTGCTGTTGTGAAATCGGAATGGCGTGGTTTCGGTAATTTTAGCGTCCCTATACCGGAGTTGTCGAATACGATAAATCAGTGGTTAAAACCCTCTCCTACGCGCACTGAATACGAAAACGTTGCAAAGCGTTTGGCGCAAAAATTCACTTGGGAAAAAGTGGCACAAGAAATTGTGCAGTCCATTGAAGATGGGCATCGGCAAAACGTAAATATTTCCAACAGTGAAAAACCTTTGCTCCCATCAGTTTTCTGCCGTCGATATAATCCGGGGACAGGAGACACCATCTCCAGCGTGTACCAAATCGGAACTAACAAATATGATTGTCTTGAAACCGCTTTTGTAGAAATGTTGGCGGAACAGCACACACCTGCTGAAGTCGAGGCAATTTTTAAGCATTTCCGATGGGAAACTTCTACTTCTTGATGAAGTCGATTTCCCGTTGGAGGTGGTTTCCCGGCTAAGGTTGGGAAACGGATCCCACCGGAGCGAGATTTCCGGTAGAAAGGAAGGAGGTGAACAAAAATGAAAACAAATCTCCGCGGTAAAATCCGCGAATTCGTCCAATCCGAAGAAGGCAAAGTGGGAGTCAAATCCCCACTGACACTCGGTGTCGCAGTTGGTAGTGTGCTACTTGCACACGCTATCGTTGGAACGCCAGCTAAAGCAGGAGGATTATGCCACGATGACGATGACTGTATGGCTCCGGAGACGTGTCATGGTCCTTTCGTCCCGGATGGTACATGTTATTAATAACCCAAGTTGCTACCTTTATCCAAAGAGCTGTTTTATGCTTGTTGCGATGAAAAACAGATGACTCCGATACTCGATTGGATCAAAAGTTCGGCACAGATCGTATAAAGTCTACAATAGCCAGGTCCATGGGTGTTCCTTTTGCTGTTTTGGATAATAACACTATAAAGGATATCCTATGGATTTACATATAGCAACTTAAGGTTATTAACAATGTCAATGTAAATTATGGCGTAGACCATCAAAATCTTGTTGACTTTCCAGCGTGTGGTAGTTTTACTGCCACACGCGCCCACACGCTGTGCATATTACGTTCCTTGGGTCATTATGGGAGAAATACGTATGAGACTTATACACATTTTTTGCATGCTCGGCCTGATGCTGTATGTAAATGTTTTTCCGCTTTTCGCAAAAGCACCGACAACCGCCAAAATCCTGTTTACCTCCGCACGTGATGGTAACCGTGAAGTCTATATCATGAACCCGGATGGCTCTGAACAGGTAAGACTTACAGACCATCCCGCAAACGATCTGAACGCAGTTTGGTCTCCAACAGGTGATCAGATTCTTTTCATCTCCGATCGCGGGGGTGTTCGAGACCTGTATCTGATGGACTCTGATGGCACCAATATCCAGCGTCTCTTTAAGAGAAAAGGAAAAATTACTAAAAAAGGTCCGACGTGGTCTCCGGATGGTAAACAGGTCGCTTACTCTCTCATGGACTGGGGTGGTCCTAATTCTGGTATCCAC
Source organism: Candidatus Poribacteria bacterium (assembly GCA_021295735.1). GTDB lineage: Bacteria > Poribacteria > WGA-4E > WGA-4E > WGA-3G > MSPOR6. Next base: position 7,256 of record JAGWBU010000054.1, read on the forward strand.
ATTGCGACCCTTGAGGAACAAGAAAAGGAATACATTGTGAAAGGCTGGTATCCGGCATGGTCGCCTAATGGCACTGAAATCGCCTACTCTATAGATCACCCATCGTGGTCTCGACTTACATTTATCAACGTTCACACACGAGCACAGGAACAACCTATACCCAAAAAAACAATCCCATGGCAATTCGATCCGTCGTGGTCTTCTGGGGGAGACAGACTTGTCTTTTCTGGGAACAAGCATCCGATACCTGCCATCTTGGATAGAGATCTACACAACGCATGGAAGGATAAACAGACTATTTACATCGTCAATCGGGACGGCTCCGGTCTCAAACAACTTGTTGATGAAGCCGGTCAGGAGGCGTGGGCTCCCGCGTTATCGCCAAACGGAGAAGAAATCCTTTATAGTCAAGCAGTTAATGGGTGGAACCAGATATTCAAACTTGATATAAGCAGCGGTGTTCGGACACAGTTGACCCATATTGGAGGTATTTTTCCAGCGAATTCTGGCGGGGACTGGTTTGATCCAGACTATGCGTTGCCCGTTTCACCACAACCCCAGCTGATAACGACAACATGGGGAGATGAGAAAAAGAGATAGGTTTCAGACATAGCCGACTTGGAACACTTTGATACAAAAGTATATGTTTATCCAATTGAATCCGTTTTCAAGGTTTTCCAGAGAGGAATGGGTTTGTGCAAATAACTCGATTCCCTCTCGAATGGGTTTCCTAACTAAGGTTGGGAAACGGATCCCGCCGGAGCGAGATTTCCGGTAAAAAGAAAGGAGGTGAATCTGAATGAAAACAAATCTCCGCGGTAAAATCCGCGAGTTCGTCCAGTCTGAAGATGGCAAGGTTGGAGTCAAATCCCCACTGACACTCGGGGTCGCGACCGGTAGTATTCTGCTCGCACAGGCTATTGTCGGTACTCTACCGGTTGCAGCCGGAAAACCATGTGACCCGCACGGTGGTGACCCCAATCAATGTGACCCTGACGAGTTTTGTGCTATAACATACTGTTGGGGACCTCCAGACCCACACACGGGTCTTTTAACATGTATAGGAACTTGTCAATAAAGCTTCCATACCGACCCAAGAATTCTCACTGATTCTTGGATGTGTGGCGACTCTTCGTCGCCACACGCATCTTTAGGTGATTCTATGAAAAATCAATTGGCTTATAGCGTGTTCGCAACAATGATGCTGTTAAGTAGTTTTACACTTACGATAAGTGGTACAGCAGAAGGTATGGAGGCAGGATACCTTTCCTTTACATCTAACAGGCGTGGCAACTACGACATCTATATAATAGATAGGTACGGTGAAAATCTTCAAACACTTATCGGCGGATCAGCGGATGAACTTCACGCCGCATGGTCTCCGAATGGACGCTTCTTGGCTTATGCTTCCAATGTGAAGAATCAGAATGCCGTACTTTACGACATTTATGTCATGGATATGAGAAGCAAACAACACTGGCAACTCACCGACCATCCTGCCAATGACACAACACCCATATGGTCGCCTGATGGTCAGTGGATTGCTTTTGTCTCTAACAGAAGTGGAGCGTATAGAATCTACAGAATGGATATAAATGGTAAAAGACTGAGGGAATTGACCAGAGGCGGAGATGCTTGGGGACCCGCCTGGTCTCCAGATGACAGATGGATTGCGTTCAAGTCTCTGGACGACGGACTCCCTTATCTTTTTGTTATGTTTGCCGATGGCAGAAAATCGAGAAAGTTGGCGAGATCAGCTGAGATTGGGCACTACGCGGCGTGGTCTCCGGATAGCAAACGCCTGGCTCATGCAACCAGGGAACTTGGGAGAGGTATAAAGATTGCCACTATAGATTTAGATGGTGATCACCTTCGCGGCGTGACACTCGGGGGGTTCAATGCTCGGGGACATCTAATAATAAATCACAGTCCGGCGTGGTCTCCCGATGGTAAATGGATTGCTTATGTTTCAGGAAGTTTTGAGTTTAAGCACCAGAGTTCTATCTACGTTGTAGACGCGGCTGGCGAAAAACACTCAGATTCCATTCAGTTGACAACACATCTGTCAAGGAACCTGTCGCCTGCATGGGTGCCGGAGCCATTTTTCTCAGTTTCGCCGAGCAGGAAAATGATAACCACGCTGTGGAGTAAACTCAAGCAGCACTAATAGTTCAAATGTAGTATAACGATCAAGGAATCCGTTAATGCACTATCATGAATTTGAAACCTCCTTTGAGGTACGACTTCAAGCACACACAGACGCATATCCAAACGCCGCGGAATACCATCGCGCCCGTTACAATCAGACAATACAGTATCTGTTGTCCTCCATCTTGGAGCAGACAGACACCCTGATCCAACAATCAGAAACCACTTGGGCACACACTGAAGAGATTGTTAGTGACATACTCTACTGTGGCGAGATAACTATTGAGCAGCTTTTTGCGCTTGAGATTCCTAATCAACTCACAGCAGATAGGGATTTTGAAGCCGTAAAAACGAAACTCTATGAAACGAAATACTATCCGATCAGCGAACATCTGAATTATCTCGCTTTTCCGCCTGCTTTGGAACGGAAAGCATTCATCCGTAAGCATTTGAACCGTTTCAAAGAAAAATCTCGCTTTTGTGATCTTGGCTTCGGTCCTGGGGTGTTGACAGCGTTCATTCTACAGCAGAACGCCTCGTGGCAGGCTGACGGCGTTGATGTTAGCAAACACTGCCTTCATCACGCCCAAAGACTCTTAAGAAAAAAAGAGGTGTTAGAAAAAAGTGAGTTGTCCGTTGGAGATGTTCGCAACTTACCGTATCCTGACGATACTTTCGATGTGGTTATAGCGATTGAAGTGCTCGAACATATCCCTGATCCAGAAGCCGGCTTGTCAGAAGCGATGCGCGTGCTAAAATCCGGTGGATACGCAATAACAGCACTGCCAGTACAACTCCCGCTGACGATGCACCTCTACGATTTTGACACGCCAGATGAAGTCTTAGCACTCTACAAAAAGGTTGGACTTGAGGTTATTGATTTTGAAACAAAGGAATTCCAGCGTCAAGCTGGGGCTTTCGTCGATACATTCGCATTGAGTATCAAACCCTAAAGGGAGACAGTTTTTTATTATGTCACACTATGAATACTTTCTGATTTTTTTAGCACTCGTTTTCTGTGGATATGCAAGCTACACCGATCTGAAGACGCAGAAGATTCGCAATTTCTGCTCGCTCGGACTTCTTTATGTGGGAGCACTCGGCCAATTGATGGCATGGTATCTTGGTACAACAACGCCGTTCTATATCTTAGGACTCTTCTTTGGAGGCGGGCTTATCGCTTTTGCTTTCTATTGGTTTGGTATCTTCTCGCCGGGGGATTCCAAACTCTTTTGGGGACTCTGCTTAATTTTTCCGCTGTCACTGTTTAGAAACCTCAGCGGTGCTTTAAGTTTTCCACCCCTGATACTTGCACTTAATATTATTGTTCCATACTCAATAGGAATCCTCTGTTATCTACTTTTCAAGTTTGCCCTAATGTCGAACAAATTAAATCTGTTCCGATATTTCTTTAAATCTTACTTTCAAAAGGATACGTTGCTCGAAAAACTATTTAACCTATTTGTATTTATCGGTATCGGATCTGGGCTGACCTACTTGTTCCAGCAGTTTGAGTGGACACCTGATCCCTTGCTACACCTCCTTTTAGTTTTGGTGGCGTTCACATTGATACAGAAATTACTATCGCCGCTACCGAAAACACCCGCTTATTACATAATTATTGGTTTCACATCCGTTTGGTTAGCACTGCAAGCGACACCATCTGTATCGGTATTTCTCTCCGGTTTCGCCTTTTTCTTGGGACTGTATCTCGTCGTTTTTGTTATTGCTAAGCAGTTAATTCTCAGTTTAGCGAGTATAACCTTGGACAATGCGGTGGACGTGAGTGGTCTTGAGGTTGGAATGATTCCCGCTGAACAAATTGTTAGAGTGGAACAGCTGGATGGCACTGTCCGCTACCAAAAACAACAAGTGGACTTTTCGAGCAGTCAGAAGGATAACATCGTTATTTCACCTGATCCGGTAGGTCTAACTGCAGAAGAGATTTTCCAATTACAAAACCTTGCGGCGGAAGGCGCGTTTGCTGAATTTGGCAATCAGATAAACGTCCAACCCTCGATACGCTTTGCCCCAGTCATTTCCTTCGGTGCTCTGCTAACGGTGCTTTGCCAAGGTCCTTTTTATCTGAAACTGATGCAGCTTATGTGAAAACTTCAGGACATTGCGGTAGCCGAGAAACGCGGTTCTGCTGGGCAAACGAGTAGACTTCTGATTTTCTAAAGATTTACTAAATGTGGAGGAGCGAAATGCGTATAGTTGAGGCGCTATCAATCAGTATTGCTGCCCTTCGTTCAAATAAACTACGTTCTCTGCTGACGATGCTGGGGATTATCATCGGAATTGCTTCGGTACTGGCGATGATAGCGATTGGTGATGGTGCCCAGGAAATTGTTCGACAAGACATACAGAAACTCGGCGGTGCGAATCAGTTCATTATATACCAGCAGCAGTTCAAACGGGTGAATAACCGCTGGGTCCGTAGCCGTAGCAGCGAATACCTAAAATATGAAGATGTGTTGGCAATGGAGGCAGAATGTCCTTCCCTCAAGGCTGTCGCACCTCAGGTCTGGAATCGGTCAGGGGTATTGATTCAAGCACCAGGAGGCACTGAAACTCGTGCAGGCTGGAACGGCGTAGATGCTAACTATAAAACTGCAATGGAGTGGGACCTTAAAGAGGGGCGTTTTATCACAGATGAAGATGTAGAGAACGGAGCGAAAATCTGCGTATTAGGCAATGAGATTGCTATTGCCTTATTCGGTGATAAATCGCCCTTGGGACAAGAAGTTAAAATCGCACGACACAGCGAGTATTACAATTGGAGACACCGAAAAAAAGGAGTGCGATTCACAGAACGATTCAAAGTCGTCGGGACGCTGATGCCGAGAGGTAGAAGTCTTAAGTTCGGCTGGAGTTTTGATAACTCTGCCTTTATCCCCATATCAACCGTACAAAGACGTTTCACTGGTAATGATCATATTAAGTATATCTCGATCTATGCACATACCGTTGAGGATATTCCGAAAGCAATTGAAGAAGTGAAAACAGTCATCAGAAAAAGACACAAAAATCAAGACGATTTCATCTCGATTTGGGAGATGCGAGCAGGTATGGTACAATTAGATAAAATCGGTAGGATAATAAAAATAACTCTGGGGAGCATCGCTGGGTTCTCACTGCTCGTTGGAGGCATCGGTATTATGAATATGATGCTTGTTGCTGTCAACGAGCGCACCCGTGAAATCGGATTACGAAAGGCACTCGGTGCTAAACCTCTTGATATCCTACTTCAGTTTTTAATAGAGTCAGTTATGATATGTGGTGTAGGTAGCGCAATCGGCATTGTATTAGGCATCTTTGCTGGCGAAGGCATGGCAATACTTGCCGTCAAAATTGTCAAAATTGTCCCTGAATGGCCCGCCGTTATATCCTTACAATGGGTGCTGATTTCAGTATCATTCTCAGTGGTAATCGGTATTTCGTTTGGGCTGTATCCCGCGATAAAAGCATCATCACTCCTCCCTATTGAAGCACTCCGCGCAGAATAGTCGGATCTATAGACGCCTTTGTCTACTCTCCATGCCTTTTACCAAGTAATACCATTCTCGTTTATTTGGATTCCATTGAAAACCTAATAGTTTCAATTTGCCTCTCACATAATACGTGTTTCCTTTTACGCTAAGGTATTCATCTGTTCTCTCAACGCGAATGTTATTGTTGAGACTTTCGACCTGTTTAATCAGTGAATCAATACTCATCGCTACTTCCTCCCTTCTGAGTCGTAACCCTGTTCGTATTTTCTCTGAATATAGAACGGGGTTGCCTGTTGTCTTGCATAGACAGCAGTGATACATCTTACTCACAGTGACGCATCGGACATAGTGCTCTTTTGTCTACTCACGTTGTCTTATTTCTTATGTCAGATTGCGTCCCTTTATTATTTAAGGACACAATTTTGGGTTACTGAGGGTGCAGTCTGATACTTTAATTTTTATCTGCACTTCTAAAGTAGCACCTTTGCTTCCGAGTAAAGATCAATTCAGCGTGTTACGTTCGCATATTTTCCCTAAATTATGTCTCTTTTTTCCCAGCAGGTTATGTCTTTTTTTACCAACAAATTATGCATTATACCTTGATAACCTGTGGCTTTCATACCGAAATATGTGCAGGCTTTGTGTGATTTTATGCTTGTTATGTTCGCATATTTTTTTCAAATTATGCACCCCCTGCCACAAAATATGGTGTCCTTAATTTTGAGAGCACAATTACAAACAACGAAAAGATTGGAGAAAAAAGTGTTTGATTTCCCAAGAATTTTACATCCGCTTTACCTCTTTGAAAAGGATGCCGTATTTTACGCTGCAGACCTTGAAAAAGCGAGCATTATCGAACTCTCCGCTGTAATGTTCGACATCTTGAAACTGGCGGAAGAGCAGACAAATGAAGAAATTGTCCAAGTCCTGAAAACCACTTATGCAGAGGACGAGATTTATGAGGCGTTTGAGAGATTTGCGGAATTTGAAAAGGAAGGGTTACTCTTCAATCGCGGTAAAAATCTCGAGGAGATCGTCTCAGTAGGAGCGGATCGGCGGCAGTTACTTGTTGCGATACCGGGTATTAATGTTGACTCGTATTTTGATATTGAAACGTTGTATGCGGGGACGAATATGGCACTGTCTTACATGTTTGAACATCTCACCAAATACGTGGATCTTCACTTTACAGGCAACCAGAATCGGAAGTTAGCGGATAACGTGTATGAAGTTGATATCAGCGTGTCTGACTTCGGTAGACTCAGCCGAAGAATCAACGAAACCTATTTCGGTATTCTAACCTTACATCGCGACCAAGAAACATGGCTGCTACCACTTTACGAGCATACAGAACTCCCGCCGATTTTAGTTCAGTGTCATGCCCCCCGTGGGCATGGTGGGAAGGCAATAAACTCTATATTGCGACATTACGCGGCGATGCGAGATTTTGATGCTTTCACGGCACCATCGGATTATGTTCGTGAGTTCTATTCGGATTATGTATGGGATTCGAGTTTCTTTAATACACTCCCCAATGGTGTAGATTCGGCGTTGTTCCGTCCCATGAATAAACAAAAAGCCAAGCAAGAGTTGGCTGAACAGGTTGGAGACGAGCGTATTGTAACAACTCCAACTGTTGGTTACCTTTCACGGGTGCAGTCTGAAAAAGGGGCATCTATCTATTTAAAACTCGCTGAGTTGAATCCACACTTGTTGTTTTTGATTGCGGGTCCGAACCTCGGAAGGTACCAATCGAGGGAACTTCCTGATAATCTCGTCTACGCCGGATTTCATCCTCGTGAGAAGTTGCCACTGGTCTATAACGCATTTGATGTCTATTGTTTCCTTTCAATGTCCGGTGAGGAAACCTTTGGCTTGACGGTCCTTGAAGCGATGGCGTGTGGTGTTCCCCCTATTGTTCCCGATTTTGATGGCGTGCCATCGGTTGTTGGGAATACGGGTCTGATTGCCGATGCCGAGAATTTTGAAGAAGATATAGCGACGGTTGTAAGTTACCCTTCACCCTTAGATTTTTCGGAGAAGATTAACTTGCTGCTGAATGATGAGGAAATGCGACAGGACCTTTCCCGGAAGGCAAGAGAACGGGCAGCGTCGTTCACTTGGGACAAAACGGCGCAACGGATTATAAAGTGCTTTGAAAGACTCCACAAAAAGAGACGGCTTGTCAGTCCAAACAGACTTTTAAATATGTTTGTACCGACGCCGTCAGAAGCAGCTCATGGTTTAGAAGCGGAAGGCTTAGCACATCAAGGCAGTGAGTGGTTGAAATACAAATCAATTGTATTGGGGATGGATCAACATTATGAGCGTTGTCTCATAAGGGATACAGTGTATTCCATGCATGTTGAGGACGGTCTTGCGTTAAGCATTTTGAAGAATCACACTGTGAGGGAAGCTGAGGCAGTCCTTGCTGGGGTGATTGAGGATGAAGAACGAGCAAAGGCGACACTTAAAAGGGTTCACGGCTTAATACAGGCGACTGCATAAAAAAGGAGGATAAAGAATCAATGACCCGTAACTCAGGTTATCACTTAAAACCGCACCATAAATTTGAACAAGGGGGTCGCAAGTATGTTGCTGATCTTGAAACCAATGACATCATTGAAATCAACGATGTAGAATGGGATATCCTGAGTCGCTATGGGACTCAAACGGAGTATCAAATTGTTGAAGCTTTGAAAAAAAAGTATAAGGTGTCATCTGTTTTTGAAGGTATTAAACGATTGGAGTGGTTTGGTAAGCGCGGACAACTTTTAGCACAGATGCCCGAGTCATCTGGTGAGTTTAACGCTTCTCAACCTGTATGTGCTGAACTCAGGTTGTTGGTTCCATTCGGTTTTAGGGAAGAAGAATCATCAATTGATTACATCACGACTATGAACCGGTATCAACTTTTATCTGCCCTTACGCGTAAAGCATCGTTAGAAACACTGGCTTTTTCGCAAGTCAGGGATGGCGGTATACGCCCCGGTAACAAGAGAGATTTAGGGAAGATTCGTATTCGGCAGATAACAAATGATGAGGACGATACCTTTGCACCTGTCTGGTATGCCAGAGACGGATACGATGGTATTTTACTCCTTTCTCAGTTAATGGAGAGCGACCTGTTATACTATCAGGTTCCAGATATTCCAATTGTTCACTGTATACTAAAGTTTGGACAATTTTAAGAATTAAGATGATAGAAAGCAGAAAAGCAGGTATCCTTTCATAAAGACTCTAA
>JAGWBU010000001.1 GCA_021295735.1 Candidatus Poribacteria bacterium
TCCTGAGCAGTGGGCAAATTCTAAGTTGAAATCTGGTGAACTGCTAATACTTTTTGATGGTCTTGACGAGGTGCCAAAGCCGAATGTTACCAACGTCATCAATAAAATTAGAGATTTCGTCCATCAATATAGCCGAAACCGCTTTATCGCTTCCTGCCGAGTGGGAGCGTACAAAGGAGGGTTAATAGATTTCGCTGTAGTGGAGATGGCAGATTTTGATGATTCGCAGGTTCAGGCGTATATCAACAATTGGTTTGCATCAGCGCCCAATCAAAAGAAGAAAACTGCCCAACGGTGTTGGAAAGCATTGAATATCTCAGATCATCAAGCAATTAAAGTGTTAGCACAGAATCCTTTATCACTCGCGCTATTGTGTCAGGTTTATGAAGACTCACAAGATTTCCCATCAAGTCAAGTGATCCTGTATGAAAAAATTTTTAACATTTTTCTCACAAATTGGACAGCAGAGCAAGGTGTTCATAGAGACTTACCAATGAGTCGGTATTTGGCTATCCTGACTGTAAAGGAGCTACTTTCTGAAATTGCAGCAGAAAACTTTAAGGCAGACCGTCTTGTTTTCAGTGAGAACGAACTCATCGATCAGATTCAAGAATTCTACCAACAACGGAGGGTTGATATATCTTCAGGATTTGATGCTTCCAAAATCTTAGACTCAATCCTTGTAGATCCAGGGCTTTTCGTTGAAAGGGCTCTAACGTTTCAGGAGTATTTAACAGCAAATTATATCGTGGGACTTCCACAATCAATCCAAGAATTGGTGGATGAACATTTACATGATGAGCGGTGGCGTGAAGTCTTCTTATTGACATCCGGACTGAGGCATAAGACAGACGATTTGCTGACAGACGATTTGCTCATAGCGATGGAAGCGGAAGCCGCTAAGTTGATCAATACCGATGGACTCAGAGCCCTGTTCCGATGGACAGAACAGATTACGGACACCTCAAATGATCGATACAACGGAATTGCTAAACGATCATTTGCCCTGTACCAATATTTTTCTCTGTATGTGCTCAATAAAATTTATGAGGCAGTTGGAAATTTCATTCATTTTGACCGATACCAAGACATCTACCGAGACCTCGACCGAGACCTCTACCAAGACCTCGACCGATACCTCGACCGAGACCAAGACCGAGACCAAGACATCTACCGAGACCGAGACATCTACCGATACCTCTACCGAGACCTCGACCGAGACCGAGACCTCGACCCTACCGAGACCAAGACATCTTCCGAGACCATGACCGAGACAGCGACCGAGACCAAGACATCTACCAAGATCCTTACCGATATATGGATGCTAATTTCTATCCACTTGTGCCCGATGAGTTCCGGGATCGACTTGATAAGGAATTGCAGGAACGCATAGCATTTGTCAAACGTATGGAACAGATGAAAATCTTCAAAGGTGTGGATTTACAGCGAATGATCAGGCGGTTCAATGAACAGCGGAAATTTATCCAGGCGGCAGCGGCGAGAAAAGATGTTGAACCCCCGGCGAAGTCTATTCACGACACGTGGCTCTCTGTTTTNNTTAAGATTTCACGCGAAGAGTTAAAGTGTTATATCCAGTATCTTCGCGCAGTAGATCTCATCGTTGCGTGTAAAGAAGCAGCTGGACGTGTCTCACCTGAAGTATGGCAGGAAATTGAGAAGAAGCTGCTGGCTTAAGAGGACAGGAGAACACATGAAGTTCTCACATCCGAAATATCAAGGGACCCGTGAAACAGATTCCAACCAATCAATAGCAGTTTTTCGTTCTTTTCAATGGCGATTTCGACGGACAGAAACACTCTCTGTGCCAACGTTCTGCTTTTTCAAAACAGTTAACGAATCCTGCGCGAAACCTAACCAATACATCTCCAATTGGTGGGTCCTCGGATAATCAACAGCATTGACATACGGTGGGGAGGTTATCGCGAGATCGAAATAATTTTCCTTATACTTTATATTCCTCGCATCCATGTCCGCTGGAAAATGAACAGTAATGTCGGATGGATAATTTTCGGAAAACGCAACCATTTTTGGCACTTTGGTGAGAACTGTTTTTGCGAATCGGTTCAAAGCATCGGAGGGTTTTACTAATTTGTTCAATTTCTTTCAAATTACTGTCCGGGTACAATTGTCATCGGCATTAGAAACAGAACGAATAATAGATGAAAGACAAACTTTGAAAAAGTCTTTGATCTTACCGTTAGCATCAAGTTGTTGAATATGTTTTCTTAAATAGGTTAATTCATAAAGAATTTCTATGTTAAACCAGTTGTCTCTATAAGGGAAATTGGGCAAGTCAGATTCGGTAACCTGTGAGGAATCGTAATTAAGGATAGCCTCCAAAAACGACTTTTGCGCGGACTTGAGTTCTGTTTCTGGCAAAGGGGTAACTTTTACTTTTGAAATGAAGCGGGAAAATGGGTCAACATCAATTCCAACAGAGTTTCGCTTTGAAAGGAGTGCCTCAACATTTGTTGTGCCGCTTCCAGCAAATGGATCTAGGATTTGGTCGTGTTCTTGAGAATATCTTTTGATGAGCCAACGTGGTAATTCGGGGAAAAACTCTGGTCGTGGCTGATAAACAGAAATCTGTCGCCATCCTTTGCATGCAAATCAAACGGAATATCACCATCTACTTGAACGATACTTTCACCAAAGTCATTGATGATTTGTGTAACGTTATCCTTCATTATTCTTCAACCTGTCCACTTTATCATATATTTCAAATTATAACACAATTACTACACCAATGCAATAACTCATCGAAAGTACTACGAGATTAAATTTGACTTTTTTGGTAGGGTATATTATAATATAATATAGTCACCTAAATTGGTTAGGATTTAATAGGGGGAGGAACACAGATGCAATTATCCGCCAAATTAAAATATGTAGTTTGTGCTATGTTGGAACTCGGTCTGCAGTATCGTAAAGAGTTCGTTTCGGTCACGGTGTTGGCTGAAAAACGCCGTATTCCAGGTCCGTTTTTGGAAAAACTTCTTTTACAACTCAAAGGTGCTGGGTTAACTACAAGCCGCCGTGGTCCTGACGGTGGGTATAGTTTAGCGCTACCTCCAGATAAAATACGGATAGGTGATATCTTTGCTGCTGTAGAGGGTCCCGTTGATTTCACAAAAGGTTTTGAAACACAACAATCGTCTGAAATTGGGACTTTTTTCGCTGAAATTGAGGAAGAGGTCCGCGATGTATTAAACACAAAAACCCTACATGAACTCTGTTGTCACGCGCGTAAATTTAAACAGTTGTCGCAACCGACACATTCACATCTGTTCTTTATATGAGAATCGCTACAAACCTGACAAAACTTATCGGGAATACGCCGATGGTTCGCCTGAATGCGTTGCCAGAGAAAGAGGATGCCACTATCTTTGCAAAGTTAGAATCCTACAACCCCGGTGGTAGCATTAAGGACCGTATTAGTTATGCAATGGTCATTGACGCTGAGGAACGTGGCATCCTAAAACCGGGTGATACTATTGTTGAACCAACAGCTGGCAACACAGGCATCGGTCTTTCTATTGTTGGGGTAGCACGTGGTTATCAAGTAATTTTGACAATGCCAGAGAACGTTAGTAGCGAAAAATATGCGCTCCTGTCTGCGTTTGGTGCTAATATTGTGCTTACACCGGAACATGGTGGTATGGCAAGTGCAATCTGGGAAGCCGAGGAAATCCTTCGACGAAATTCACGACACTATATGCCGAACCAGTTTACGAATCCCGCGAACCCACGGATCCATCGTGAGACGACTGCTGTTGAAATTTTGGATTCTGTAGGAAGTAATATTGATTTTGTTGTTGTTGGGGTAGGAACAGGAGGAACGTTAACAGGTATTGGCGAAGTCCTTAAAGCACAAAATCCGAAGACAAAAGTCGTTGCTGTAGAACCTTTGGTGTCATCTGTACTTTCAGGAGGAATGCCTGGACCGACACGGATTGATGGGCTTGGCGCAGGTATGGTGCCTGAGGTCTTAAATGTAGACATCGTTGATGATGTCATTGCGGTTTCTGAAGAGGTAGCGTATCAAACCATGAAAGATATTTCAAGAAAAGAAGGTTTGTTGGTGGGTATGTCGTCTGGCGCAAATGTGCATGCAGCATTGCAGGTAGCTAAAGCACAGGGACCTGATAAAACTGTCGTCACCATTCTCCCAGATACGGGTGAACGTTACTTCAGTTTAAGCCGCTATTTTGAACTTGAAACCGATATAATGGAGACACTACCATAAAAGGAGTCTAAACAGGAAAAAACGGAATGGCATTTCAAATTGAAACTGCTTCAGTGATGAAATTGAAACAGCAAATTAGCTTAAAAGAGGACCCGCAAGAAATCCTTTTCTGCCTCTTTAAGCAGTTTAATGATCGCGCAGCTATTGTGACAAGTGGTCAGTTGTCGGGCATGGTTCAGATACATCTCGCCGCTGAAAGTAAATTACCTTTTAGGGTGTGTACGATAGACACACATCGTCTCTTTCCTGAAACCTATGCCTTCTTTGATCAAGTTGAAGAACGTTACGGTATTGAGATTGAACGCATCCAACCAGACACTACTGAAGTAGAAAAAATGGTTGACGAACATGGTGAATACCTCTTTTTTGACAGCAAGGCAAAACAGAAGTATTGCTGTGACATTAGAAAAATTAGGCCGATGCAACGACTTTTAGAGACGTTAGATGTTTGGATTACTGGAACACGGAGAGATCAATCCGAAACCCGTCAAAATTTTCAGAAGACAGAAATCATTTCATCTAATACGCATCCTATCCTTAAAGTAAGTCCACTGATACATTGGACAACTGAAGATGTGTGGAATTTTGTGCGTGAAAATGATGTACCTGTGAATCCACTCTTTAAACCGGATGCTAATGGGCACTATTATGATTCACTCGGATGTATGATCTGTTCGACGCGAATCCGACCGGGTGAATCTAAACGTGCAGGTCGATGGCGTTGGCAAAACGCAACAGACACTGAGGAAAACGACAAAGAGTGTGGGTTACACTACGCTATTTAACACTAAACAAAACGGTGGATTTCTTAACCACCATTACACTATATTTCCACAAGCAGCACGACGTCAGAACTCTGACCCGATAAAGGAGAAAAAAATGGCTGTAATAGTTCGTATTCCAACCCCGCTGAGACGGTTAACACAGAATCTCGCGGAGGTTGAAACTGAAGGCACAAATATTGAAACCATCATCGAAAATTTGGAATCAGACTATCCTGGGATGAAAGAACGTCTTTGCGATGAGGGCGGGAACATCCGTCGGTTTGTAAATATCTATCTCAATGACGAAGATATTCGTTTTCTTGATGGAAAAGCAACACCTGTTACTGATGGTGCTGAAATATCAATTATTCCCGCTATTGCTGGCGGCACACTATTTTCCTAAAATGGCATTTCGTGTAGGGCGGATATCCCATCCGCCCGCATACGATTCGCATATTTAATTCTTAATAAATGATATGGTAACGCTACTACCGAAAACCTTCAATGAGATATGTGCACATGCAAAGGCACAATTTCCTGAGGAATGTTGTGGTGTAATTTTGCAGGCAGATACACAAGAGTTTGTGAGACCGTGCCGAAATATCCAAAACGAAATGCATAGGGATGACCCTACCGCATATCCGCGTGATGCACGCACAGCTTACATAATGCATCCTGATGACCTAATTTCTGTGCATAAAGAGGTAGAAACACAGCATCGTCCGATTAAAGCGTTTTATCATTCGCATCCGAACCATGAGGCATACTTCTCTGAAAAAGACAAATCGGACGCGATGGTATGGGGTGAACCTGCATATCCAGGAGTGGTATATCTCGTCATCTCAATATACGAAGACACAATCCGCATTGTCAAGGCTTATGCTTGGGATGAAGTTAAATCTGATTTTATTGAAGTTGTGGTTCAAAAGACTCCATCAGGAGCGATGCAAACAGCCTCTTTAAAGGTACGTCTAACCTTTCCACCTGAAAAAATCACTGAACCTATAATTTATTACATTGGACAACAATTCCGTGTGGTCACCAATATCCGCCGCGCTAACGTAACTGAAGAATCGGGTTGGGTCATGTTAGAAATGAGAGGTGCTTCAGATGAAATTGAACGCGCTATTGATTACCTAAAAAACATCAAAGTCCAAGTTGAACCTGTTGAAGGTGATGTTGTCCAATAAGTTTTCACCCTAATTTTACTGAACACTTCTGTGCTACCAAGAAGAGAGATTGATGCACTCCCCGCAAACAGGTCTGCTCCGTTCCTTCCAAAGATTACTACCAGACTTTAACGTAAGTTACAGTATTCATCTCCGTCCTTACGTGTGCCTTATTGTGATTTCAGCATTCTCGCTCGCAATTGGATTAGGCATAGCACTTCAGAACTATCTCGTATTTGAATTTCATGACAATTCGGGTGTAGTTGGTCGGATAAGTGTTGATCAATACCCCAAACAACAAGAATTTTTCTACTACCTACTTGCACTTGTAGGAATCCCCGCCACTATTTGGCTTTATTGGTTCGGGTGGCTTACTTACTCACAATGGGCAGCCCAAGCAACTAATCAATCGATACACCGCGTGCTGAAACTGAACGCGCTTGCTTCAGTGCCTTTGTGGTTGAGTTGGCTACAGATTTATAATTTTGATCAAGCTGGATTTTTGGGATTAACACTTCCAATCGGTTTAACATTCCTATTTAAGTTAGTTCTATTCAGTCTCAGGTTTCAACCTATTGAAGGGAAAGAGGATACTATTTCATCAGAACCCCTTACTTTTCAAAGTGGTAAGATCTTTACAATGCCAAGAAGTGTGCATGTTTTGTTCCGTGGGTGTGAATATATTCTCCTGCCGTTATTTATTTACTTGCTTATATATAATGGCAATATCAATGGTGGCATTGATATGTTCCATGAAGGTGAACGGTTAGCACCACTGAATGAGATGCGCCATGGTGGCGTAGTATTCCGTGATATTTATGTGCAACATGGTCTCTTTCAGAATGCGTATTTAGCATGGTTCGGCAGTAAAATCTTTGAACCGACACTGATGGGGGTACGCGCTATGGAACGTGTCTTGGGACCACTCGGTTACATAGCACTATATCTGCTCGGTTTGCAAGTATTTCGAGGACGCTTTTTAACAGCCTTTTTATGTTTCCTAATTGCTTCTGGGAACAACTTTTCTGTTTCCCCAAGACATAGCCTTGGTTTACTCAGTTTTGCTTGTATTGCAAATTATCTAACATACAATCACGAGAAAGGATTTTTTGTGCCTTGGCAACGCAATTTGTCTGAAAGACCTACATGGATATTTTTCCTCCTTAGGTTCGGTTGGAAACTTATTCTGGCAGGATTTTTTACCAGTTTAGCGTTTTGGTACAGCACTGAAGTTGGCTTGTATACGCTCGGTGCTATCGGTCTTTTCCTAACAATTTACAGCGGACAACGGAGAATTCAAGTACACCTACGACCTTTACCGTTAGTCGCTTATTGTTGTGGACTTCTGTTGGGCTTTCTTCCAGTGGCTATCTATTTTCTGTCTCACGGTGCGCTGGACGATGCAATCTGGAATTCGTATATTCAGTGTAAATATCAGCTTGCCACGTGGGGACTAAAATTTCCATCCTTATCTGGGACGCTTGCTATTTTATCAGAACAAGGATGGCAGGCGTTTTTCCTCAGCACAGGATTTCGATGGTATCTTCCGATCTGTGTCTTTGTGGTTACAGCGGCATATCTTACCTACCAACGGTTATGCAGAACTAATGTTTCCCCAGAAGACGCGCTGAAACTTCTGCTCCTGTTACTCGGTGGAGTTGCATTTTTCCGAACTGCACTTGGTAGATCGGATGGTGGACATCTGAATTTCGGTGCTACCTTCTTATGGCTTCTCTGCCTGTTTCCAATAGACAGAGGTATATCTGGATTGTTAAACAACCTTTTTGGAGGAGAATCTGGCGAAAATCTCCGCTCCCGTCTCTCTTTACTGAAAGATAGGGCACGCTGGCAATCTGTACTGAAAGCGGCATGGATACTTATTCCAATAGCGATGTTTGTTTGGTATGTTGGCGAAGTGCACCAACCTCTTACAAATTTTTCAGGTAAATGGGAGCGATTGCGTCAGAATCCGTTTAAGCGTAATCTTGCCGCTGCGGAGTTAGAGCGGGCAGGACAGATGGACATCCCAGATGATCAGGTTGAGCAGATCCAAAAAGTTGTGGCTTATATACAAGAAAATACTGCCCCGAATGAAAAGATTTTTGATTTTACAAGTCAAGGAGCATATTTTTTCTTTGCAAATCGGCCGAGTGTCACCCGATTTCATATGGTGTCGTATGCCTCAACACCTGGGATGCAGCAGGAGGTTGTCTCTGCGCTTGAACGCGATCAGACGCGTTTGGTTATTTTCAAAACAGGGGGTTGGTTTGATAATGTTGACGGTATCCCTGTGGAGGAACGTCATCCGCTTATCGCTGAGTACTTGGAAAAGCACTACGAACTTGCAATTGATATTAATAGGACAGAGATTTTATTACGGAAATAATTGAGTAAAATGGAATTTGCAGCTTGCCCGTTAAGGGACTGTCATGTTAACGGCTCATCATCAATATCCATGCCTAATTGTTTAGCAAGTGCTTTCTGAATTTGGTTGAGTTGCGCACCAATTCTACGTTCAATTCCATCAACCCGTTCTTCAATTCTATCAACTCTTTCGTTGAAAACACTAACATCTTTCTGTAGCAAACCGAATTTCGCGTTCATCTCACTGAGTTGTGTTTCGAATTTCGCGTTCATTTCACTGAGTTGCGTTTTAATTTGAAGGGTTAAAACGAAGATAGAGATAAAGGACGCTGCGAGCAAACCAACAACCCACATAATGAGCGTATCCAAACGACCGTCTATCCTACTCACATTGCTTTCTATTCTGCTAATGCGTTGGTCCATCTGCTCCAAAGTTACTTCAATGCGTGTAAGGCGCGTTTCCTGATTATCAGCATCTTTTTGCGTCATCCCGACTGGTGACAGAATCAAAAAAAGAAACAAGCATAGCAATAATTTACGTTTCATGATAGGAACGCCTCCAAAGTGCATCTCACTGTAATTTTCCTGAACAAGATTAAGTATATCTACTGCAAAGTCAAAATGCAAGATTTTTTACAACTACGACAAGTTTATTTTTAGCGGATTCTACAATTAACTGGACATCTGAGCTGTCCGAGGGAACTCCGATTCCCGACTAACAGTGGTTTCATCGCGAATTTACATAATTTACTATAATCCTCTTGTTGTGCAACGAAGACGCGATAGATGTCTTCAAACAATCTTACATCCGTTAGCGTATCTTCAGCAGAAGAGCGGAACGGCTCAGGATTACGAAGGTTTTTAACAAAATATTCCGCTTCTCTGTGATATGCCCATGTCCAAGAAGGTCTCGGAATAGGTCGTGTTATCTCCTGCTCTTCGCCGGCGCGGTATATTTCAACCTCTGCAGGTGTGTTCTTCAGCAATAGTGGCGGTGCCCATGTGTGAATCCAGCCGTGTTGAAAATAAATCTGTGAATGCTCATCCCAACGGTAATGGGAAACATGTCCTGTTTCCAGCGTTACTCGTGTGCCAGCCATATCAAAAATTACAACACCTGTATACCCGTTTTCATTCAAATCAACTGCTTTAACGGTAACGTTATCACCAGCATCAAGAAACCACCGCATTAGATTGATATTGTGTGTATACTGCTGAAGGTATCCGATGTATCCACCCCACCATTTTTCCGGAAGCCAATCAGGGAATTTCTGCGGTGCGCTCGGTTTCGGTTCGTCTGTACTGTCCATAGGAGTATCAAGATTACACACCCAGTCACCACCAAAACCGTGATTGCGGGCATAAGTCAACCGTCCAAGTTCATCCGTTTCACGAAATTGCATTATCTTCGCCTTGACAATTTCGTTGCCAGCATCGTAGCGTTTCATGTAGCCTACCATCAATTTCTTGCCAGATTCCTTTGAAGCATCTACTATCGCTTGTGCTTGTTCAACTGATACAGCCATCGGTTTTTCCATGAAGACGTGCTTTCCTGCATGCAGAAGGTCTATCGCAATCTCACCCTGTAAAGCAAAATCGGCGGATACTGCGACCGCTTCAATATCGGTATTTTGGGCAAGTTCAGTGTGGTCTCTATAGAGATGCGGAATGCCGAATCGTTGTTGGACTTTTTTTCCAAGTTCAGTACGCACCTCTGCGAGTCCGACGATCTCACATTCTGGAATACTTGCAAAATTCGGAATATGCACCTTCTGTGCCATGAACCCGCAACCGATATAACCGATTTTAACTTTTTCCATCTATCGGTCCCCTTTATTTGCAAGCGATTCTATCTGTTCTACTGCTGTTTGTGCACCCTCCCGCACGAGTGCAGAGGAATCATTTTGTGCCAGTTGTTTGAGTTTGTTTAGGCAAAGTTTTGCCTCCAATTTGCCAAGTGCTACTGCTACGAAATAACGGACATCCGCGTCCTCATCATCAAGTGCTTCCAGCAATGTTTCCGTATCCGAAGGGGTGGCGAGGTGCCGTTCCACATCACCGATATTGATCAATGATTGTGCTGCAATGCGTCGAGAGTGGATATCACCATGACGTAAGGACGCAAGTAATTCGTCATTGCCGGTGCCAATCGTCTTAAGAGTATCCCAATCACAATCCAAGCAGAACCATGAATTCGCATCTAACTGCTGGACGTTCCTTTTGCCGCACTTAGGGCATTCCCCATACTCTTGTTGTTGATTCATGATGGACCTATTGCCTCCATTTCTGGTAAATCTCGCCATATCTCTGGACCTTCTGGCTTGAAATTAATTGTCGCAATGAACTGCATACCATGATAAAAGTTGATTTTAAACTTTCCGCCGCCAAAATTTTGTTTGAGATAATCTAAAGGTGCATCAATCAATGGACCCATTTCGTCAGCATAGTAGAAAGCAAGTGGTTTGAACCTCACGGTGTTTCCTACAGGCTCCTGCACTAACAGTTGGGCGGAAGTAGCAGGAAAGAGCATTTGAAAAGCATCCCACAGGTCAGCGACAGTAGGATTCGGATTTCCGATTCGCTTTTTGAAATCATTCTCAAGATATTCAGAAAATGTATTAAAAACCCAGTCCATGATTAGTGTCCTGTTCAAGTTACCGATGGAATTTCAAAGTGTCAATCCAAATTAACGCGTGTGTAGATGTCGCTCAGAGATAGTTTGCATCCGGTGGAAGGAAGTGATAGCGTGTCTTGAAGTTCGTGAAACGTTTTCAACTTCCACTCCGTATCTTGAAGCTGGTAATGTTCTACATGAACTTTGTCTTGTGATACAAGGATATATTCTTTTAAGGATGCTATTTGTTTATAGTATTCAAATTTCTCACCTCTGTCGTAAGCCTCAGTTGAAGGTGAAAGCACCTCTATGATAAGAACTGGGTTGAGAAGTGTGTCAAGGGTATCATCCTCAAATTCTGGTTCGCCGCAAAAAACGACTACATCTGGATAGAAATAGGAAATGATCGGAGTAGTCTTTACACGCATATCGTTGGTAACTACTTCACACTCCTGTCCTCTCAATTGAATGTTAAGTTCAGTGGCTATATCCAATGTGATGCGTGTATGCGATAGACTTGCTCCGGACATCGCGAGTATCTCTCCGCTGAGGTATTCGCTTTTGAGTGTCGCCTTGCGTTCCAAAGAGATATATTCCTCTGGTGTATAGAGTGTTTGTGCGCTAAGAGAAGACATGCGTATCTCCTTGAATGTGGTTGTAGAAGAGTTTACAGTTATTAGACCATTTTATCCCACGTTGCTATTCAAACACTGTTCAAAATGTAAGAGGCGCAATAAATTGCGCGACTACAAACGCATCTATTATAACCCAGGAGCCTTCAAGAAGTCCTTCCAATCAAAATTTGGCAGAGGGAACTCCTCTGTGGCTTTACATTGTCAGAACGTGGCAGCATTTTCAAAGAACTCAATATCCACACGTTCAATTTGTGCGGAACGCGCATTCTCTGCCACACGTTGCACAACCATCTCCCGCACAAATGGAATGGGAATGCGTTTTACGCGATGCACTACTTCTTCCGTACAAGGCACATTGGTATTGTCAAGAAAAGGACCGTCCTGTGCCGCTGCTTCTGCGGGATGATCGCAGGTCTCAGGTACAAGTTGCTGTAAACGCATTGAGACGTAATCGGTCACCCACTGTTGAAACTTTTCGGTGTTTTCAGATTCTGCAACATTGGATTGTGGTGTCTGTTCCAACTTTTCATTGATGCTGGTAAGCAGGTTTTCCAAACGTGCCAAACGGTCTTCAACACTCGTCAATCGTTCTTGAACGTTAGTTTGCTCGCTCATGTTTCCTCCTTAAATTACCCAGTATTTCCATAGGTCTTCCGGAATTTCGTATCTAATTTCTTCACGCTGTTTATGATGATAGCGTGCAAATATGCCGACGCGTGGAATATCTCTGATATTGCCAGAACCCGTATGGCACAGATATGCGTGCCATAGCACAACATCCCCTGCCGCGCCTATAAACTCTCGTGGTCCTTCTGGTGATGAATCTGAAAAAACATTCCAACCCCACCCTTCAATATCCCTAAAACTACCATCAACCTGTTCAGGATATTTGAGGAAGTATTCATGTGTTGTGTGATGGCTCTTGGGCCAAAAGACGAAAGCCCCACCGCCAGGTTCTACATCGTATAGATAGGTTGTTGCCCCCATCATAAACGGACTCCAACCGCCAGGGCCGTAGGCATCAATGTGTCCACTACCCGGCATAGACCATTCTGCATCCGGATTAGGCCATTTCACAAGTGGGGCACCGCCTCCACCTGCAAACTCACCGCCACCGAGTTGATTAATAATCGCTTGCATAGCAGGCAATTGTCCAAAGTTTGGAGAAAAACCGAAGTTTTCTACCACGTAATTGTCAGGCCATGTCTCTGGAGTCTCCAAACTGGAATTGAAATGCTTCCAAATTTGTTCCCGCCACCCATCAATTACATCTGGATCGATCGAGTTTTCAAGGATAAGGTATCCGTTTTCTTGAAAAGATTCCACCTGTTTTGTTGTTAGCATACAAGTTGCCTCTATTGTTAAATGTAGAAATCGGGATTACAAATCCCTCCTACAGAAGAAGATACAAAAGTCTAACGCCGCGGTCGAAAAGAGGGAATGCCAGTTTTGTCAAACCTCTCTTTGACTGCTTTCATAAGTTCAGGCGTTATTTCGCGATAACCGTGTTCACGAGCGTATTTTTCAACACTCTTGACAACCATGCCACGTGCAAATGACGGAACGCGCTTTAATCTCGCTTCCGCCGCCTCATTCCACTGCAAATCGTAATCGGGTTCTGACGCGAAAGCAGTTCGTTTCTCAAGTTGAACAGGTTGTTGTCCTTGCTGCCTTGGTTGATATTCACAAGACTCATCTGCGGCAAGGTAGTTGCCGGTAGTGGCATAAGCACGTGCTCTACATCCACCACACACCTCTCTAAATTCGCACGCACCACATTTACCCTCAAGCATATCCCGATTTCGCAAGTCATGGAAAGTTTCCGATTCATTCCACAGTTTGACAAAACTCTGATCTTTGAGATTACCAACACTGACAGGTAGATACGGACACGGCGTCAGTTCACCTTCGGGACTGATGCGACAATAATAGATACCGCAAGGACACGTACCACTCGGATAACCTTGCAGGAACGCTGAATCAGACTGCTGTTCATAGATAACGCGTTTGTAGTGTGGCGCGCATTTCGCAGCGATGAGCATCTTCCCGCTGTATTCTGCTTGTAGTTGGAACATTGTCTCAAGCATCTTTTCATATTGCGTTGGGGTAATGTCCATTACTGTTTTGCCTCTCCCAGTACGCACGAGAAAATAGAGGTTTAACACCTTCGCTCCCAACTGATAGGCAAATTCCACAATCTCAGGGATTTCATCGTAATTCCACTGCGTTACAGAGGTTTGGACGAGAAAATCAAGTTGTGCGCGCTTGAGTGCTTCAACACCGTTCATTGTCGCTTTCCACGCGCCTTCCATCCCACGAAATTTGTCGTGATCTGATGGTTGGATAGAGTCAATGCTTAACCCTGCCCCCGTAACACCGTTCTGTTGCATCTTCTCAACCACTTCGTCATTGAGTAAAACACCGTTTGTTCCCATCACAACAAGAAATCCTGTGTCTGAAGCGTATTTTGAAATCTCCAGAATATCGGGACGCAACAGCGGTTCACCACCCGTGAGTATCAGCAGAATATGTGGATTGATTTCGGCTATCTCATCAATGACACGGAAACACTCTGATTGGCTTAACTCTGTATCTCTATGATAACCTTGCGGGAACTCGTCTGTGTCAACAAATCCTGCAGGAAGATAGCAGTGCGTACATTTCAGATTGCACAATCGGGTGATATTCCATGAGACTGCCTGAACTTTGGTTTTTTCCATTTATTGTCAAACCTATAATTACGAATCTGATTGCCTCGGTTTTCAGATATTTACATTCCGCCCCTACGGGGCTAAAGACGTGAGACTACACCGTTCTATAAACATATTGTCCCTACGGGACTTTAAGGTATCTTACAATTGCCAATATACTGACGATCCCCGCCTTACAAACACTAAATCAAGCAATGCGCGGACGGCACGCGGAGCGTGCCTGCTACCATGTGTATACTTATTTTGGACGCCACCATAATTCTCAATAGCAACGCGAATTAATTTCTCAATAACAACGCAAACGCGAACACAATTAATCCTGAAAAAAGCGTTAAATGTCCAAAAACATTGATATGACGAGGAACGATAACTCTGCTATCTGGTTGTGCTGTCTCAAGGTACCGCCTATAGAATGAACTGTATAGTCCCCAAAAGAGTGCCATCAATCCGAATGCTGCTAACTTTGCAGCTGAATATATCATATACTCCGATTTTAATTCCATATTACTATTCCATGCAACGATAAAAATTACAATCCCGCCTGTTAATAAAAGCATGTTAATCATCAATCGTATCCAGTGGCGAAATCGATTGTGAATCTCTAATAGGTCTTGCGCTGGTAGATTTTGCCGAACAATTGGCATTGCAATCAAGGTTGAAAAAACAACACCTCCAAACCAGACTATCGCTGCAATAAGATGGAGACTTCGGAGGAAAAGTTCTACAAACGTTCGCATAGTTTGTTTTTTGCTGGATTTGCCTTACAATTAGGTATGGGATTATACACCCCCACATTTCTCATAAAAGTTCACCCCAACACGTTCAATTTGCGCAACCATATCAGGATTTCCTATCTTGCTGAAAACGGATAGATCAATCGTATAAGGTAAAAGCAGATCATCAAGATCAGTGTCAATTTTAGTGAATAAGTACGCTGTGCGTTAATCCCTCACCACAGACGGTTAGGTCAATGTCGGATCCGTTTCTATAGGTGCTTGTAGCGCGTGAGCCGTCCAAAATCGCCTTTTCTACTTGTGGATACTGCTTGAAAACACCGTGTATTTTTTCAATAGTCTTGTCTGATAAGCCGTATTTCATAGCGACTCTTCTTGTTTTATGTGTTCTATTTTTGTCAATAACGTCTCAAAGTGCTTCTAAATCTGAAAGTTTTCGTTGTTTTGCGAGTTCCACTGCTTCTTTTAGTCGGGAAAACGCTTTTCGAAAACTATCAGCCCTCTGTGTCCAACGGATGTTTGGATGATTCATCATGAGCGATCTTTTTATTGGTCCCAAAAAATTGTGTTGAATAGGCTATTACGAGCGTGCTTGCAAGTGCTCAAGTTGTTCTCGGAGTTGTGCGACTTCCGCTTCTGCTTTCTCTCGTGCTGCGGCTTCCTGTGCTGCGCGTGCTTCAGCGGTTTCCGCACGTGTTGTTTCCTTCTGTCGTTCAGTGGCTTCTTGTTCTGCACGTGCTTCAGCGGTTTCCGCCCGTGTTTTTACCCACTCACTCGCAACCGGATCATAGATACCTATTTCCTGATCCCTTATGCGGAAATCTAAGCCCAGAGACGATGAACGAACACCACCATTTTCATCTGGTTGAACTTCTACATAGACACCATTAACTAACTCAAAACCTATCAGTTGTGATGGCAAATACAGCCCCTCCGCATCATACAAGAAATAGTTCTGTATCTCAAGAGAGGCATAAATTTCCATCTTGTCTGTTAAGTCGTTTTGATATGTGTTTTTGCTGCTGAACTCCATCACAAATTCTGGCACTTTCCCCTCTTCCCAGACCAAGTATGTCCGCCTTGCCTTCATTCCTATTCCGAAAGAGACAAGAACATCTGGAGATATAGACTTATTAGGTGAACCTTCTACATAATACATCAGAATATCACCAGAGATATAGACAGATGGGTTATGTGAGAAATGTGCCCCAAGTGCTTCTAATGTCCAAAACAACTGATGCCTGTGAAGATCGCTTGCTGCCATCGGTTTTCCATCCTCTTCAGGATACAGTACATCTGTGGGGACATAAGAGACATGGTCCTTTTTTGTGTCGGTTGCCATAATGTTTCTCCTTTACCAAAAGATGCGTGAAAACAGAGGTTAAGGTTTTTAGTTCTATCTATAGTGTGCCTTAATTATAGCCGAAAACAAGGAGGGTATCAAGCATTTATGGTTTAGAACTGTGCGGGGAAGTTCCCGCGCGCAGCATCCATCACTTCGCCAGTAATCTCGGTATGTCCATTATCTTTGGCAAAACTTTCAATACCCATCTTTGCCATCGGACGGACAAAACTTGGGATACGTTCTAAACGTTCTAACGCCTCAGGTGTCCATGTGAGACCATCAGGCTCAGATTCTGGTTTTTCTTCAAATGCGTCCGAGATGACAGACGTAAACGGACATTTTCCGCCCTCAGCCGTTTCTCCTGATCCCATTTCTGACGCGATGTTTGGCATTGAATCCTGCTTTGCAGTCTCTAACTGTGAACGGACCATCTGCATCGGTTGTGCCGCTTCACTGTTACCGCCGAGTTTCAGGTCCAAGGATTTTAACATCTGTGTTTCCGATGGATTGAGGTACATCGCTATCTCAGTAAAGCAGTCTGGACATTCAAATACAGCAGTAACAGACCCCTGTTCAGGACGGGTTACGTCTTTAAATTTCATTGCTGTGTCGCAGTCTATACATAAGAATTTCATCGTTTAATCTCCAAATTTTTCGAAACCGAATAGTAACTTTCTATGTATTCCTTCATTTGTAGTAGCGTAATTTATCACACCTTGAACTTGTGGACGGCACGCGGAGCGTGCCTACTACTTTTAAGAGTACCTCATCAGTTATGTCTTGAAGAAATCTTGAATCTTATGTGCCACCTCTATAATCGCTTTGCTTGCGGGAGTTTCAGGGTGCTCATGAACATAAGGCGTACCGCTGTCGCTACAATGTGATAATTTTGGATCGAAAGGGATTTTGCCGAGCGTAGTTAACTGAAACACATTATCAGGTGTCCCTTCAGCAGAAAAGAGCGGTTCGTGTTCACCACAATGTTTACACACATAGAACGCCATATTTTCTACAATGCCGATAACCGGCACCTTGAGGATGTCTCTCGCCATCGTTATAGATTTTTTGACAATCAGGTGTGAGACTTCGGAGGGAATTGTTACGACAACCACGCCACCGAGATTTGGGATGAGTTCAGCCACATTCGGCAAACGATCAGAACCTGGTGGCAGGTCAAGCAGAAGATAATCCAATTCTCCCCATTCAGTGTCGCCGATGAACTCCCGCAGTGCACCAACCTCCATTGTGGAACGCCATGTGAAAGCATCCTTTTGTGTGTGTGCATTCCACAGCACTGGGGCATCATCTTCAGATAAGAGCAGATCCATTGAAATGATTTTTGTGCCGCGGGAACTAATTGCCGGTTTGACACCTGTAGATGCGTACTCAAGCGTTGTGTTGCGTACTCCCATCATTTTGGCAATCGTTGGGCCGTTGATGTCCGCATCTACAATACCGACAGCACACCCCGACAGCGTCAGCGCGGTAGCGAGGTTAGCGGTGATAGCACTCTTGCCGACACCGCCTTTTCCACTCATAATAGCGACAGTCCGTTTTACCGAAGCGAGGCGTTTACTGAGGCGGTTCGCTTGTGCAGTTACTTGCCCGATAATGTTGGAACCGGCATCATCCGGGAGTTCCTTGAAACTTTTCACTTTTTCTGGCCGATGGCATACAAGGCGTCATAACTACGCAAGTAGAGAACTCCATCCGCAATTAC
This sequence comes from Candidatus Poribacteria bacterium, assembly GCA_021295735.1. Classification (GTDB taxonomy): domain Bacteria; phylum Poribacteria; class WGA-4E; order WGA-4E; family WGA-3G; genus MSPOR6. Next base: position 18,324 of record JAGWBU010000001.1, read on the forward strand.
CGGCGATGCAGCGACGGTTTCGTCAATTGAATTGGTAGCAACGATTTCAAATTCTCGCCCTGCTTTTACAACATTGACAATACCATTTCGAGCTGTTAGATAGATATAGCCATTAGCATAAACGGGAGAAGAGCGGTGCAGCTGGCGGTTTATTCGCATTTCATAGAGTTCTTCCCCTGTTTTCGCATCAAGGCAGATAAGGGTACCTTTTTCCCGGCACAGATAGACTAAACCGTCATGGATAAGCGGAGATGGCACGTCCGGTGTGCCTTCTTGAAGTTTCCAGATTTGCCATTTGGTGTCTGTTATATTACCTGTTCCCGATGGGTCTAAACCTAAGACAGGTCCGTTTTTGGCTGAAGGGACGACAATAAGACCTTCTGTTACTACAGGAGAAGCCACAAGTCGAAACGAAGGATTATACCATTCTGGTGGATTCAAGCCACCACATCGCCAAATTTCGCTGCCATCTTCAAGATTATGTGCCGTGACATAGTCAGCACCATGCACAACAAGGAATTCACGTTCCGCATCACGATAAAGAATTGGGGATGTATAGGCGTGTTCACATTCTCTCCTCGCATCACTTTTGCGGTCATGTTTCCAAATCTCTTCACCTGTCATCTTGTTAAGTGCAAGAACTAACCATGCGTTGCTATGAATAAGTTGAAGGTATAACCTATCTTTGTCCAGCACTGGTGACATAGACATCAGGAAGCCGAGTCTAAACTTGCCGTAACGTTCCTCCAAATTTGTTTGCCATACGGGATTCCCCTCAATGTCGTAGCAAGCCAGGTCACCTGTTCCGAGAAACGCCCAAACATGTTTACCATCAGTAGTAGGAGAGGGGGCAGCAAGATTTACTTCATCGCCGCGTTTAGAACGGTTACCTTGTGCCAACGTGCGTTTCCATAGTTCCTCACCTTCGGTACTGACACACATCAGAACAAGTTCGCTTCCATCAGCGGATGTCAGGAAAATCTTATCTCCCCAGACAACGGGAGTGGAAGCCGCTTGACCGGGCAGCGGTAAACGCCAACGGACGTTCTCAGTCTGGCTCCACTGGATGGGCACATCAGTTTCATTACTGATTCCGTCGTTGTTTGGGCCTCGCCATTGGTGCCAGTTTTCGGCGAAACCGTTGTTAATTAGAATTAGAGACGCAAATAGGAAAATTAATAGGTTGCTGACAATATGTTTTTGCATGATGAATCTCCATTTTCAGCGAACCTTGTTGAGGTCCGTTGTAGTATAGTGTGACGCTGTGTTTCTTGAATAGCGAATTATTTACGCTATTACAAGGTTAACGATTCTCATCCGTCCATAAGCCTCTATCTTGACCGTTCCACTGGTAAGGAACTATTTTTGATAGATCTCCAACGTTGTACTCAGGGAACTTATTCCCTGCCTCTATAACATAACCTTCGTTTGTAAAAATAGGGAATTTAAGTTTGGTGAGGGTGTCAACAGGTTCGATTTCCAACCACACGTCAAGATCACCTACCACTGTTTTAAAAAATAAGTCAGCAGAATGGCTTTCATGTTTCAGAATCATGATGACACCAGATTGCTTAACTTCTCCATTTGACGAACGTACTTTCAAACCTACAACGAGATCTTCTGATGGCGGCGGATATGATTTTAACTTAAACCACAAGCCTTGACTTGATCCCTCTGCTGCGCCTTCATTCGGACCAAGTATCTGAAAAGTAATTGTCGGAATATCCACCATACTTCACCTTGTTTTAGCTGTCTTGATTATTCTCATTGTTTGATTGTTGGTAATACTCACCGAGTACTTCATTGGCAAGGCTTCTACCATCTTCAATAACGCGAGCAGCAAAATCGAGCGTAACTTGCGTAATACCTGCCTCTTGCGCGCGCTGTTCAATCCGTGTTTGGGTGATATTTTGCATAAAACCAACAGGGACTAAATTCAACCGGTCTACTGCATCTTCTGTCCATTCAAGGATACTTTCAATATTTACTGTTGTCTCAGTGCCTTGAGATTCAGTTTGCGCTTGCATGGCTCTAAGTTCAGGAGCATCTTCACGGACTGCTGCTGCTTCACCCATGCTGTCATCAATGATCTGCGTGGCAAAATCATTTGTAATTGTGGCAATCTTTTGAGATCGTGCGGATTTTTCGATCCGTGCTTTCACATTGCGCCGCATATAGCCGCGTGGCACGGTACGCAGTGCTTTCTTCGCTTGCTCAGACCATTGCAAACGGACACCATCAAAAGTTTCCTCTTCTGCAGTGCCCCCTTCGTCAACAGCGATGTGTTCAATGGAATTTTTGTCGACCATCTGGAAACGTTCTGGCGGTGAACTACAAACAGGACACTTAACCGGTTGTTGATCATGTGCGGCATAGCCACATTCACCACAGATATAGGTTTGCACGTCACCTGCTTCTAATACCTTCTGTTCAGCGATCTCTTTTGCGACGCGTGTTAGTTTTTCGGAGGCGCGTTGTGGCATAATCGCTTCCATCGCTTTGTCAATAACGCTTTCGGTAATAACAGAATGCCCGCGTTCAATAGCAAAGCGGTGCACTGCAGTTTTCGCAATGCCACGCACCAATGGAGGTGCTTTCTCCATGCGATCCATTGCTTCCTGCGTCCACACAAGGGTTTCTTCTGCTTTTACATCAATTTGGGGAAAATAACGTTGGCTTGACAGCAGCACGTTGCATGGCGCAAGGCGTAAGAGGTTTTCGGCTGTGCTGCCAATGTCCGAGTCTTGTTCATTATGGACGCCAATTCTGCCTAAAACGAGGAGCCATGGATTAGTTTTTCGGGTGTATTGAAGTATTTTTTCATAAGCCTTCCCATCAAGGAGGGTGATTTTTAGTTGATAGTCGTGATCTTCTTTAGCAATAGAACGGGCAACTTCAAGGTGTGATTGATATATTTTAGCAAGACCGGTATCTATTACTTCTTCGTGCAGCTGCTCTTGTTCTTTAAATCTAAATGTTCTCGCGGCTCGTTCTGTTAGGACATTTACAACGGAATTAAAAACGATGTAGTGCAGATATGGATCATATACGCCTACTGCTTCAACCTGTTTATTGAACATTTGTCCAAGACGGATAGCGGTTTTTAGTCCAGAAAAAGATTCTGGACTCCCGTCAATACCGACGAGGATGTTCCCAGATTGTTCGTCAATAGGGTCAAGGTTTCGGACGATAAGCGTATCTGTGGTAATACGCCGCACAACGCGTTCACAGACGCCACCGATTAGGCTATCCTTGACAGCACCCATACCGAGTGCGCCCATAATAACCAGATCGTAATCGCTTTCCTGAATATCCTCAACCAGTTTGATGTAGTGCTTGCCTTCAGGCATCTTCGGTTCAAAAGGAATCTCAAGCTTTTCACACTTCTTTTTCATTACCTCAAGATAGGAATCCGAAATGAGTTGGAGTCCCATGGTAATGAGCGTGTCGTGGATACGGCGCTGCTTTTCGAGTTCTACTTCGTCCTGATACTCCTCTGGCAGCGTATATTCCATCTGCTTGAAGCGTACATCGTGCATTTTTGCCGCGTAGACGTGTGATCCTACTAACTGCGAACCGAATTTCTTAGCGAATTCAACCGCTAAACTAATACTGGCATCTGAGTAGTCTGAATTATCTACTGGCACGTAAATCTTTTTCATAATGTTTTCTCACATCTCATTATAGTAGAGTCTATAATTGTTGTAGTGATTTCAAAACTACTGGTGTAAATGTAAGAGGCGCAATAAATTGCGCGACTACAAACGTCAAGAATTCAAATTCACTCTGTTTCTACATTATCACAAGGCTTGTGGCGAGAACCGATAAAACCTCCGAGGATATGCGCCAACAGTGTTGCTGGCCATAAGTACACTATTGCTGTTTGCCATTCCCAATGGAGGATGAAACGCCGAACAACGATATTAAGCACAATCGGTATATATAAGCATCTACTCCAAGGTCGACTGAACTTTTTATATCGTACGCGAAAAAATCCGAAAGGGAAATGAACCAAAAACGCTGCAATGGATATTAAAAAGTGTACATCCTTCATTTTTTAAGGAGTGCTTTGACATCCGTGCGTAGCTGCTTCATATCGGGTTTGCTTCGACTGTCATAGTAGTCGTGAATGTTTCCATCTGTTGTCACAAGGACAAACTTTGTGCTATGGGGAAATCCGCCCCCGTGCTTTGCAGCGGCTAATTTAAAACCTTCATTCGCTAATTGGTAAATCTGATCCTTTTCACCTGTTAGAAAATGCCATCTTTTTTCGTCAACGCCATATTGCATCGCATAACGTGAGAGAACTTCTGATGTATCTCGCTCCGGATCCACTGTGAAAGAAACAAAATAGACAGGTTCTGTGTCGAATTCCGATTGTAGGTTTACCATTTCCTGCGTCATAACAGGACAAATTGTTGGACAGTGAGTAAAAATAAAATCCGCAACCCAAATTTTGCCCTCTAAATCGGATAATCCCAACGGTTGTCCTTGCTGGTTGATTAAACTAAAATCGGGAACGTTAGCAGAAACGACTTCAGATGTTGTTTCCGAGTTCGTTTGGAATGTTGACCACAAAGTATAACCAGCAATACCGACAATAATGACTCCTAATACTACCCAAGGCAGTGTGCTCTTTTCAAGTTTGCGTTCATCTTGATGAAGGTTGTCAGTCGGATTTTCCATAATTGCTGTGCCTTCAGTGAACAGAATAAACAACTACCTGAACCTTACTGAGAGTTCGTATCTACGACTTCTGCTGCCGGTTTCTCAATACCTTCGTGCCGTTTATCCGATGTCAGATCAGGCATCAGCATAATGACAAGGAAAACACAGATAAAAAAAGGTATAATTACGATAACTGCTAAAGTGCGTTTTTCAAGCTTAAGATGCATGAAATAGGCAGCAACCAAGATCGCCTTAGCACATGCCAACCCAATAAGTAATATGATGGTAAGTGCTTTAGGTAAGTCAGGAATAACTATGCCTACCTCAATAGCTGTCAAGACAGCAAGCCATAAGAAAATATACATGTATTTCGGATGTTCTTTGTGTCCGTTCTCTGCCATTTTAAGGTACTCCTATATTAGATAGATGAAGGTGAAAACCATAATCCAAATCAGGTCAACGAAGTGCCAATATAGCCCAACAATTTCCACCTCATGGTTATACTCGGCAGTGTATCTGCCCCGCAATCCATGTATCAATATCACAATGAGGTAAACAACGCCACCGGTTACATGTAACCCGTGGAAACCAGTTATGGCATAGAACATAGGACCAAAGAGGGTAGAACCGCTAATTGCATCACCAGAAAGACTATGGTCGGGGATTCCTGTCAGTGTCAATCCATGTTTAATCAAATGTGTCCATTCATACGCTTGTAAGCCTAAAAAAATGACACCACCTAAGATCGTTAAGCCGAGAAATGTGCACATACGAGAAACGTTGCCCTTTTGAATTGACTCTAAGGCTTTAACCATTGTGACACTACTGCAGATCAACAGAAACGTCATACCTGCGGTCAGGTTAATACCGAGTATCTCGCTTGGTGGAACCCATCCGATTACACCTGCGCCAATCCGTATTGCTGCATAAGCCGCGAGCAATGCGCCAAACGACATCGTATCGCCTATAAGGAATATCCACATGCCGAGTTTACCGAGGCTATCAGGTGTAAGCGACGGTTCGTATACGTCTTCAGTATGTTCTAAAGTGGTAGCTTGTTCCACTATACTAAACTCCTTTTCTGTTTATGGTGGAGTATAGAAATAATTCTACATTTCCTCTGTGAATCAACGCTGAATGCGCGTATGGCATTCAGCGGGAGCGATCTCCGAATCGCGACCGAACTGTTAGGAACAGTCGGGAATCGGAGTTCCCTCCCGACAAATGCCTTATGTGCATTCAGCGTTGATTCACAGTTCAGGAGTGTAGCGTTAATTCTAATCTTTACCATATTGTCCAAATTTATTGAAAACTATAGTTAATTTAACGCTTTGACAGTAAGCTTACAAAGCGCGCCTCCTGCGTTTTCCATCTTATGGTAGATATTAGATATAATTCTACATTACGGGTTTGTAGTCGGGAACTCCGATTCCCGGCTACCAAAGCGTTTAGTCGCGATTCGGAGATCGCTCCCGCCGAATACCTTATGCGTATTCGGCGTTGATTCACAAGTAAAGTGTATAATTATTTCCATATTTCACCGTAATGTGAAGCCATGTATGAGAGCGTTTTATGCATTCAAGTTCCTGTTGGCACGGCGGTAGCAATAGAAGACACTGCCTCCAATTATTCCAAAAACCGTGAACGGCATTGCCATCATAAACAGCACACTCCAATTAAAACCTCGTGCGATCGGTTCGTCAAGATTTTTACAAGCGGGACATGCCTCAAGTGTAATCGGAATAATTAAGCCCACAATTCCAATAAGTAGAATCCATAAGAGAATTTGGCGAATCATAACATCTCCATTAAACAAGATATACCAAAACATAAAGAATCGGCCACAATGCGACCACATAAATCCAATAAATTGCACACGTTTCAACGCCAGTATGACGGACAGCTGAAAACTTGCCTGCTACTGCCTTACCAACAACAATCGCCAACCAAATGACTGCTCCTAACACGTGAACTGCATGGCATCCGATAAGTACATAAAAGATACCGCCATATATGCCAGACTGAAGAGTCAATCCTTTATGAACAAGTTGTATCCATTCGCTTCCTTGGATTATCAGAAACAGTAGTCCTAATGCACCTGTGAACATCAACCAATTGCGGAGTTGATTTATACGATCTTGCTGAACTGCCCGTAGTGCCAGAAACATCGTATAACCGCTTATAATCAGGAGCAAGGTATTAAAACCCGTTACCAAGCGAGGTAGTTGAATGTCAGCGTGCGACAACGGCGGCCAGATGGTACTTCCCATCCGAAACACCAAAAATGCACCAATCAGACCGACGAATAACATCGTCTCAGCACCGAGTAGGATTAAAACTCCCAATTTAGCGTTGCTCAAAGGGTGATTATCGGTAATTTCCAACTCATTATTTGCCATCATTCACGCACTCTACGGATTCTTCTCTTTACAATCTTAATAATAAATTCAACAATTGGCGCGCCTATCAGAAAGCCCCCAATGATACCGGCAATTATTGTCGTGCTCCAGTAAACTACTTTTTTAATAGGTGCGGATGCTTCAAACCCTAAAACAAGACCTAACGTTGTGATAGTGAATATGCCAACAAACACAAGACACAATATAATGCCAACCTTGCGGTTTCGCTTTCGATTTTCCTGCTCTTCCATTTGGGACTCCTATGATAGCACTATATTTTGTCAATTGCCATTGTGATAAAGATCAAAGGTAAATACAGTAGGGATGCGTACAGCACATATCGTGCTGCTTTTACAGAATGTGTTTTTTCTAAATAGATACCGCTTGCCAGAAACATCCCACCTGTTAGCAGCGCGCCTAAAAAATAGATTCCGCCTGCAATATTGAACAGCGTAGGAAGAAGTCCGATGCCGAATAGTGCGACACAGTTGGTTACAATCTGACGGCGCGTACTTGCCCCGTCTGGATGGATGACGGGCAACAATTTCAACCCCGCATTTGCATAGTCTTCACGATAGATATAGGCTATTGCGAGCGAATGCGGAAGTTGCCATAGAAAGAGAATGGCAAATAATACCCATGCTGCTCCCGAAAGTGAACCTTGCGCTGCAACCCATCCAACGACAGGTGGGAGTGCCCCCGGAACTGCACCGATTAGAGTACATAATGAAGTTTTTTGCTTAAGCGGTGTATATACAAAGAGATAACTCACCACAATTAATGAAATAACAAATCCGCTCAGCGGATTTACAAGAAACGTCAGGTAAAGCATCCCGCTTCCTGTCAGGAATGCACAGAAAAGCAGTGCTTCCATGGGATGTAACCTTCCTGCAGGAAGTGGTCTTTCCTGTGTCCGCGCCATCTGTGAATCTATGTCGCGTTCCAAATATTGATTTAGTCCTAAAACCCCTGCAGCTGTCAAACCAGCACCGACAAGTGTATGTAGGAAAAGCACCCAGTTGACAGCACCCTGCGTACCGAGATAAAAACCTGCAGCAGTCGTAATCAATATCATCAGGACCAATCGCGGTTTTGTGAGTTGAATATAGTCCTCCACTCGCCTGACGAAAACTAAGGCTTTTGACGGTGGATTTGTTGCTTCTGTTTTATCTGGTAATGTTGCTATTGTTGAACGCATTATGTTATCTCATTCTGTAACCAGTGAACTTGTTACAGGTGTATCTATAGAAATTGAAGTCCCTGTGAATCGGTAAATTTTCAATGTAATCACAAAACTACTCACTAACATGAGAGCACCGACTGCTACGTGAGCAGTCGTAACAATATCTGTGAGTAGTGCTGACGCTGTCGCGCCAACGGCAGTTAATTTCGTAATATAAGCACCGAGACCGAGCATCAACTGCACTGCAAGCAAGCCGAGCAATAGTAATGGCAATGTCTGACCAATACTTTGGGTTTCCCCACCTATACTAAAGAAACGTCTTGCCAGCAGAAAAATGTGAAGCGTTACCAAGAATGCCAAAAGAAGATGTGCGTCAAGTCTATTCCCTGTATGTCGTAAAATTGCTCCGAAGATGAGTTGAACGTATATCAAACAAGTTGTAATTAGACTCAACCTGCGCAATTTCTTTGCTGAAACGGTATCAACAGTGCTTTCAGACTGATTTTCAAACCAGTCACGGGAAGTAAACCAACATATTCCACAGAGTAATGCAAAGAACGCTTGTGCAAGGCACGCATGAACTATTGCTAAGTTAAGATTTAGCTCAGTAACCCGAAGCCCTCCGAGAAGACCCTGTACACTGACACCGATGAGGGCCGCTACCCCAAGCCATTTTATCCATCTGCGCGAATCTTTGACCATCAGCATCACAAGAAGTCCAATCGTTAACAGACCGACTAACGAACCCATCAAGCGATGGCTATGCTCATATAGGATTCCGCCTACCATTTCGGATAACGGATATAGAAACATATTGTACCCGAAGGTTGTTGGCCAATCTGGTACTGCCAATCCCGATTCAGTGCTTGTTACAATCCCTCCAATAACAATCAACAGAAACGTTGCACCTGCGGTGAGCAATGCTATCCGATGTAGCCACGGACTATAGCTAAGTTGTTTCTTCATGTTAAGTCTTCATAGGTGCGGTTAGAAACCGCACCTACCGGTAGAAACTGCTTATACTAACTAATCTCCAGCACTTGCTGGTGCATGTTCAGGTTGTGCTTGCGGAATAAAATCAGATTCTTCGCCGGGGACGCTGTATTCATAAGGACCACGATAAACAGTTGGAATCTGAGCAAAATTGCCGTGTGGCACTGGCGTCGGTGCCTCCCATTCCAACGTATTGACATTCCACGGGTTCTTTTCAGCGACCTTACCACGATATATGCTCCAGACAAAATTGAAGACAAGTATCAATTGCACAAAACCGAGCGTAAACGCACTCATCGTGATAAAGAGGTTCATTCCTTCAAAGGTTTGCAGGTACTCATACTGCATCGGGTTAGAAATGCGCCGCATGTGTCCACCTACACCCAGAATGTGCATTGGGAAGAAAGTACAGTTAAAGGCTATGAAGGTCAACCAAAAATGAATTTTGGACAACGTATCGTTCATATAACGCCCATACATCTTCGGGAACCAGAAGATAATACCGCCAAAAATAGCAAACAGGCTTCCCCCAAAAACGACATAGTGAATATGCGCTACAATGTAATAAGTATCGTGTATGTATATATCAACTGGCGTATTTGCCATGTAGATGCCGCTTAGCCCACCGATTACGAACATAGATACAAAGGCGATAGCATGAAGCATCGGTGTTGTAAATCGGATTGAACCGCGGAACATCGTACCAAGCCAGTTAAAGGTCTTAATGGCAGAAGGCACTGCAATTAGCATTGTTGTCGTCATGAAGAATGCCCCCATGCCGGGACGCATTCCACTTTGGAACATATGATGCCCCCAAACAACCCATCCCAAAAATGCAATCGCAATCATAGCGTATACCATAGAGCGGTAACCAAAAATCGGTTTTCGTGAAAAAACTGCTACCAATTCGGAAGCAATTCCCATTCCCGGTAAAATAAGGATGTACACTTCGGGGTGCCCAAAGAACCAGAACAGGTGTTGCCACAGAAGCGGGTCCCCACCGCCTTCAACTGTTGAAGTGAAGAACGTCGTTCCCGCAAGTCTATCAAAGATGAGAAGAGCCAAAGCGGAAGAGAATACGGGAAAAGCGAGGAGCAACAAGATTGCAACGATAAATAGGGACCAGATAACCAACGGTAGTCGTAACCACGTCATTCCTGGTGCACGCATGTTTATAACGGTGGTAATATAATTAATTGAACCGACTAAAGAGGAGAATCCCTGAATCAACAAACTGATTGCCCATAGGTTGAGGCCCCAGTTGACACCGGTCCACTGTGGGTCAGTTGATAGCGGTGCATATCCTGTCCAGCCTGCTGCAGCGTGTCCACCCGGAACGAAAAACCCAGCTGCCATTATAACTGCCGCAAGCACGGCAAGCCAAAATGACAACATATTAAGAACAGGGAACGCCATATCCCGTGTCCCTATCATCAGAGGGATCAAAAAATTGCCGAAGGCACCAACCAATATAGGAACAACGACGAAGAAGACCATTATAGTAGCATGCATCGTAAACAGCATGTTATAGAAATGCGGTTCAATAAAACCACTCGGCATGTTTACTTCAAGCCCTTCCTCTTTCTCTGAGTCGTAAATCCGCTCCCACATTTTATCAGCACCGGTAACAACCTCTCCATCATCAATATACTTTTGAGAAGCACCAATGATAGGTAAAGGTTTTGCGGCCTTCGCGGGTTTCCCGCCTTCCAGTTCAGGTGTTTCGGGGTAAGCAAGTTGCCATCTAAAAAGCAGGGCAAGCCCGCCTCCAACAAATAGCATGATCAGTCCATAGATTAGGAACTGCTTTCCGATCATCTTATGATCAAGCGAAAAGATATATTTGCGAATAAAACTCTCTTCATGATGTGCATGTGCGTGGTGTTCGTCATCGTCATGCTCATGTGTGTGTTCTATAGTATCGTTATCGTCATGTGCATGTGCATGATCGTGATGTTCGTCATCGTCATGTTCATGTGATATATTTTCGTTTTCTTGCATCTTTATTTTTTCTCCTTTCACGACCCTGCAATTAGGAATTGCGATTTCTTCAGGCCGCTCTGATGTTGCTTACTCAGGCCACTGTTCCGCGACCCATGCATCATATTCTTCTTGTGTTTGCACAATGAGATATCCGAGCATGCCTGAGTGTCCAAATCCACAGAGTTCGGCACATGGAATTTCATAACGACCCGTCTTTATTGCCTGAAACTTTAAAGTGTCAATAGGAGGCCGATTTGGTAAAGCGTCCTGTTTCTGGCGCAAATTAGGTATAAAAAAACTGTGAATTACATCTTTAGACGTTAGCAGGATTTGCACAACCTTGTTTACTGGCACATACAATTCATTTTCTAATTCCAGATCGTCTTCTGTTCCTAATTCATTGTCTGGACCGGGGTAGATCATATACCAGTTAAACTGTTCGCCTCGTACCTGAACAACATAATCAGGATTTTCAGCAGGTGATTTAAGGTTGTTCCACTCTGGGAAGCTGAGCATTGCCAATCCAAACACAATCACTGTAGTTACAGCTGTCCAGATGATTTCAAGTTTCGTACTTCCTTCAATGTATTCAGCGCGGTGTCCTGCTCGATGACGGTACTTAATCAAAAACATGATTAGAGTCCCGATCACAAGGACAAACACCACCACAGTAATCCAATAGATGAGTGCAAAGAGGGTATCAACACCTTGTGCGAACGTTGATATGTTCTCTGGTAGCCATCCAAGCATTCATTTCTCCTTTTTCAAAATCGTTGATAGGATATTCGTTAGGCGTACTTTTTCTTTGTTTCTGCAAAAGCAGTAAGTGTAGCACCCAAGTAAGTCAATAAACAAAATAGCGATGTAATCAATAGAGAAAGTGTCCACGTCGGCATGTTGCCGATTGTTGTTTCAGTATCAAAGTAGAGACTTCGCCGAAAAGCAGCGACTCCATAGGTTAAAGGATTTAGTTTCATTATCCACGCTAACCAACCGGGTGCCCCATTACTTGGGAAAAAAGCGCCAGACAGCAGCCAAATCGGTATGAGTATTAGGTTCATAATCGCATGAAAGCCTTGCGTAGAGTCCATCCGCCATGCGATAAGCAGACCGAGATTCGTCAAGCCAAACGCCAATAGCGTCATTACGCCTAACGTGAGAATTAAGGAGACAATCCCGAATTGTATACCAATGAAGGGTGCGAAGAATAGTAATAACACACCCTGCAAAAGTGCTAAGGTCGTTCCACCTAATGCTTGTCCAAGGACAATACTCCATCTTGCCACAGGTGCTACAAGCACACCCTGCAGGAAACCTTCGCGCCGTTCATTCACAACAGAGATTGTAGCGAAAATAGCAGTAAAAAGCAAGACTAAAACGACAATTCCAGGATAAAAGTATTCAATATATCCGGGTTTCTCTGCTATTTCAGAAGGTTGAAATGAAGCACTCAAACCACTTCCGATTAGAACCCAAAATACCAAGGGCTGTGCGATTGCACTAAAGAGGCGACTCCGTTGTCTATAAAACCTGATGATTTCACGCCACCAAATTGTTGTAACTGGTAGCAGAACGCTAATCAAACCGTTCTTCCTCTACACCATAAGTGAGTGCTGTATTCACATCGATCGGGGTTACAAACTCCTCCCACAAGAGTGCTTACACAAACGGGTTTCCTGTTAGCTTAATGAAAACGTCCTCTAATGTCGGTTTTCCGAACCGCACAGTCTGAATCTCATCTGGAAAAGCGGCTACCACATCCCGAACAAACTCATGCCCACGTTCACATTCTATATGTAAGTAATTATCAGTTAAAATCGGGAAAACCTCAAATTGGTCAGCTATTGCGCTACAGAGTTCTTCACCTTTTTCAGTCTCAATCAACACAACATCACCACCAATTTGCGCCTTAAGTTCGTCAGGAGTTCCAAGCGCAACCAATCTCCCTGAATCCAAAATACCGACCCGGTTACATGACTCTGCCTCATCCATTAGATGCGTTGTTAGCAGAACAAGGATATTTTCTGTCTCTACAAGTGAACTCAGATAGTCACTGAGTTGTCGACGAACACCTACATCCAACCCGCTGCTTGGTTCATCAAGCAGCAAAACCTGTGGTGAATGAAGCATTGCTTTGGCAATTTCTACCCGCCTTTGTAAACCCCCAGATAATTCTTCTACCACGTCATGCGATCTATCACTGATTCCAAATCGTTCTATTAGTTCAGAAATTCTGAGTTTCAGGCTTTTGCCTTTGAGTCCATAGAGATGTCCGTGATGTCGTAAATTCTCTGTAACAGTGAGTTTGACATCTAATCCTGGACGTTGAAAAACAACCCCTAATAATTTTCGAATCGCTTTCGCGTCAACGCCTAAGTTGTGTCCAAGAATGTTAACACTCCCCGACGTTGACGGCATGAGTGTAGACAGAATCTTAAAAAGGGTTGTTTTTCCACTACCGTTTGGACCGAGTAGGCAAAAAATCTCGCCTTGCGGGACGGTGAAACTAACATTATCTAAAGCACACCGAGTGCCGTAGTTGTGCGTCAGTTTTCCGACCGTAACCCCATTTTTACTCACTGGACTCTTTGAGTTTTAATGTGAAATCTTGTTTGACTTCCCCACCCGCAGCGACGGTGACTTTAACAGGCTCTTTGTTATTAGTACCACATGCTTCGTGCCAATATCCTAATTTATAGTCTCCCGGGGGAACATCTTCAAGCGTGAATTCACCCTTTTCGTTTGTCACAGCAAAATAGGGATGCGGTACATAAGCAACCCATGCCCTCATCCATCCATGGATATCACATTTGACTTCAACCGGACCTTCCGCATTCTTAGACTTATAACGAGTGAGACGCATTTTTTTACGGTTCTTTGTTTGCTGTATGTTTATCTCGGTGTTATTCTTCTTTGTCCCGAAGATATGCACATTGTGTGTTGCCCTGTCGTTATTCAACATCGTCAGGACGGTTCCAACAGGAATGATCTGCACATGCGGATCGAATCTACAATTCTTCTGATCAATTTCCACTTTCGCATCCTTGTCAAAATCTTTACCTTGTGAAATGTCCATCAGATAAACAATTGTATTTTTCAATACGTTACCTTCACCGACGACAAGCGTTTCATCAAACTTATCAGTAACACCACAAACTGCTTGGTCTTTTGTGATTTCCAGTTTTTTCATTTTAGGCACTTCGCCTTCAAACTTTACGACACCACTAATTTTACCACCGTCTTTAACAGCCATGGTTTTATATGCTTTAGGAAAAACAAGTTTGTTCATTTCCTCTTCTTCGTGATTGTCTGCAAATACAAACAGACCGAAACCACATGCAAGAAGAAGGGTGAGACATGCCAACATTTTCGTTTTCATTTTTTATCTCCTTATATAATTCAAGGTTTATGAGGCAATGTTGCCTCACTATTTGATTTGATTCTATAGAATTACGTGTTTCTTTGCCGCACAAACTGTCGTAGTCCGACCAGCAGACCAAACGAGAGAAGTGCAACCAATGGCGGATAAATAAACCTTCTTGATGAGGGTACAGGTTCTAACACAAAACTATACCAACTTGAGATGACTCGTTTCGTGTCAACATCACCATTTGCACCATCCCATGCTGAAAAAGCAATAGGAACAAATACATCAGATTCAAGCTGCAGATCTTTCTTATCATCCGTTTTTAACGCACGTTTGACCCATAATCTGTACTGTCCATCAGTGTATTCGCTTTCTGCTTCAATGTTACCTTGGACTTCCTGAACTTCAGCTTTGTTGATGCCTTTCGCTGTGAGTTCTGTAACCTTCTCGGCATCAGATGCTTTCCAGTGCCATAGATAGACAGGTAGTTTTCCACCCCAAAGGAAATAAGGCTTTGGTGCAGTGGGGCCCTTCGGCACTTTCACAGGAAATTGGATTGCAATTGCGTCCTCAAACGTTGTTCCAGTATCTTCGTCCTCTTCAACTTCGGTATTATGTGTTCGGTCATCCCATGTGAAGAGGAAGGCGACCTCTGTGTCATTGTAAAATGATTTGACATTAACTGAGTCAATCGTAGGATTAAACTGCCGAGGTTCAACAATTATTTGTCCGACAAGAGGAAAGTAACTTGATTCAAGTGTTTCCCAAGCTGCATCAGCCATCTGAGGCAACTCGCCTACTACATATTGTGACCGAAGGACGTTTTTGCCAATCGCTGGCTCCGGTCTTTTTTCAGGAGAAAGGGATTTGACGTAGTTCGCCAAGTGCCAACTTTTTGCATTAAATGCTTTCATCGCTGTATCATAGATCTGTTTTTGTTCTTCAGTTGTATCGCCATCCGCCATAAGGTCTAAGATTTCAAAAGCATTGCCCATTTTTTCATCAAGTTGGTTATATTCTTCTTCCTCAGCCTCTGTCATTTCGACTTTATTGTCCAATTCATTATAACGTTTGGATTCTTCTATAGTTAAGCCGAAAGCAGGGTCTTCAAACATGGGCATGGCGGAGCCTGCAATTCCACCGATAAACCGCTTGTAAATGTCGTCGATATCGCTACCGCCTCTGTAGTTCCAACTTTGTGTAAGATTTGCTGGCCAACTCTTGAAACCCCACTCATCTTCCAAGGTTGGTGCGGATGTGCCATCGCCACGACCTAAATTACCATGGCATTCAAAACAGGCGAATTGCGTGTAAAGCACCTTCCCAATTTCTACACTCTCTTCAGCGTAAGGAATTTTACCTTCTAAACTGATTTGGCGCGGTGGTGTTTCACTTTCTTTGAAGCCATCATAGAAGGTTTTTATGTATGCCACCACTTCCCAACGGTCATTGGCACTGAGTGCAGTTTCCCACTCTGGCATTGACGAACCGGGCATACCTATGGTAATAATATCAAATAGGTCCTGATCCGTTGGAAGCTCTCCGCTTTCTGTAGACCGAATCTTATACAACCCACGAGTGAAATCTCTTGGTTGCGGTAAAAGATTTTCTGCTGCACTACCATCCCCGCGTCCTTCCGTACCGTGGCAGTGTGCGCAACTTTCTTCATAGACCTCTTTTCCTGCAGCAACTTTTTTTGCTTCCTCGGAATCGTCTGGTGTGTCCTGCGCAAAAGTTAGGGATAAAAAAGAGAGTAGACCTAAAATAAGGATTAAGAGGACAATATTTCTGCTTCTCATTTTAATGTCCCTCCCCAAAAGTGCGTGGTGGATAACCGGTGTAATCAGATAAAAAGATAATTACGTCCCAAATTTCGTCTTCTGTTAAGTGATCTTCCCAGATTGGCATTGCTGAATTCCATGGCGTGCCAGCTGCAGGTAATCCGGGTCCACCTTTACTAATCCTCCAAAAAAAGAAAGATTCTTGGAAATTTGGAATAACACCTGGGTCTTGGAAATTCGCTGGTAACGGATTCAGCGCGTCGGCAAAATGTCCCTTTCCATCCAGATGATCTCCGTGACAATAAAAACAGTTCTGATAGTAGACGCGCCTACCATTTTCCACGTGTGCTTTGAACGCCTCAGGATCATCCTTCTCCAAGTGACGATAAGGGTTTTCAACATCTTGCATTGAACCGATAACCTTATCCTTATATGTTAATTCAAGTGGCGGAGATGGATGCGCATCGCGCGGATCTCCTGGTGGATTGGCTTTTTGAGCAATATTAGTGTAGGTATATCCGAGTAGAAGGAGCGGTATCAACCCTGCCAACACGATACGCCGAACCCGTCGATTCTCATCAACAAGCGTCTCGTGTATAGGACGAAGGAATTCCCGAAATCTTGTGTCTTCAACAGAGACATGCACCAAAATGGCGATGAGGACCAACCCCATATACATCGAAATCACGCTACCTGGTATTGGCACAGAGATAACGCCGCCAACGACAAATTCCAAGAATACCCAACATGCAATAAAAATTACAAAACATATTGTGAAAAGCGATATTCTTTTCATGGGTTGTCTCCTTAGCGTTTCTTGGTTATTCCGTGACTTCTTCGACTGTATCAGTCGGTGCTGTTTCTTCTTCTGCTGTTTCGCCAGTCAACGTGCTTAAGAAAGCAAGTAAATCCGCCATATCCACTACCGTTAAGAGAATTGGAAAGTTATCTGGCATCGGTGATTTTACAAGCAACCTTTTACCATAGGCGAGTGCAATAATTACTTCCTCAATATCAAATGGATCAAAACTCTCTTCACCACCATCAACGATTATGACGATTTCATCGTCATCTATTGTGCCTGACACGTGTTCTCCGACAGTCTGTTCTCCATCAAAGTCTATAAGCGTCATCTGCTTTTTGACATCTGTTTTTGACACTGTCTGCGTCTCGTCTCCAACTTTGAGTGTTACTGTGTCTTCGGTTTCCTCAACGATCTCACCACTCACGGGTGCGTCAGAATCAATGGGTGTTATTGTTAATGTGAAATATCCATTAGCCAATAGATTCGATAGGTCCTCAATCGGTTCTTCATCAATGTCACTCAAAAGGATCGTGTATTCTTCTTCTGTACCGTCAGCTGCTTTTGTACGGACAATAATCTTTTCGTCATCCTGCGAGACAAGTGTTCCTTCGTAGATTATCCCATTAGCTTTAATTTTTACCGTGCCGTAACCACTCACAATTTGTGCATGCGGTTTTAGAATTGATTCCTCAAGATATCGCAATTCGTTAAAGGCAGCAATTTCTGAGAGTTCTGGAGCAGTGACGACTTCAAAGTCTTCATTTCCCTCTCCTGCTTTAGGATTTTCTAATCCTTTTATCTCATGACAAGAAATGCATGCTGCCTCTATAAACACCTTTTTGCCTTCTTCAGGATCACCAGAAAGCAAGGGAGGGAGTGCTGCTGCTGTTGTCTCGGCTTTCGCTCTATCAATTGGTTCAGTAAACGGTGTTGGGTCAATTTCGCCACCTTGGCTTTGTAGAAACGCTATGACTGCCTCAATCTCTAATTTTGTTAGCGCAATTGGATTTTTCCAAACCTCTGGCATAATCTTACCGTATCCTGTGACTAAATATTTACCTGGGTCATACAGAGATTCAATTAGATACGTCTTTGCATCTGTCCCCGGTACGCGGTTTGCGGCGTTTATGCCGATATCTGTTAAATCAGGGCATCTGCCTTTCGGTGCGGAAGTATCTAAGGTGTGGCATGCGGCACACTGTCCTTTTCCGTTGAAAATAGCTAAACCTATTTCAGCGACCGCATCTGGGTCCTCCCAATCCAATGTTGTTACTGGACCTGATGCTGTAGATGTGTCCGGTACAAGTCCTGCTATAAAAGCGTAACACCATATTATACCAAGAGAAAACGACACCAATTTCATGACTGGGAACCATACGACCATATTCACGATTACTGAAATTGTGAACCATACGGACCAAGGGAGTAAGTTCTCAGAAGCAATCGGAAAGGCTGGCGCCTTCGCCACAAAGGCGACGAAACTCACTACCATTAAGATTAGTCCTATAATTTTAACGAGCGTGTTTTTCATCGTTTTTATTCTCCGTTTAATCATCACTCTCTGCAGGCACATCCGCTTCAATTGGCACTGCTGGCTGTTTTTTCTTATCACCCCACAGACTGAGCCAGAAGATAAACCCAACAAGTGCGAAGAAGATTACCATAATGATCGCAACCATGTTCACAGCATCACCCAGAGCGGGCGTAAATGCGTCAACTGAGGTATCTTTCTGAACACCAAAGATATGCCACCCTTCACGAAGACCTGAACGCGCATACCCCATCAAACCCATCAGAGAAGTAAAAGTAATCGCAAGCAGAATCAAAACGTATTGAGACCGTTCCGTCATCTCTCCCCATTTGATAGTGCCTGACATGGTGGCTTTTCGATACATGAAAATATCAAGTATTGTTACGACAACCATAACACCGAGTGCAGCCATCACCTGCCAAGGTGTCAATACATTGACACGCGTATCCGTGGGAACTGCAAACCCAACAATACCGATGACGACAATTGAAACCACACCCAAAAAGAATATAGCCGAAATAGTGATATTGCCCATGCCCTTCCAACCTACAATAGGTGTTTTACCGGAACGTCTATAAAAGAGAAAACTGAGGAAGGTCGTCAAAATGACAATATTTACCGCAGTATTTTTGGCTGTCATTAATCCGAAAAATCCAAGATGTGGGTGGTTTGAACCTCCCATTGCGCTCAGTTCAGAGGCAGAGGATATTTTGGAAAGCGTACGCGGTGTCATCCAGATAGCAACGCATATAACAATAATAGCAATCATATAAGGACGATAGCGCGCGTAGATCTCTGCACCTTGTATGCGTCCCATTCCTGACCAGAGATAGTAATTCGCACCGATAAACAGTACTCCAATCATCACCGCCTGAATGATAAACAGCCAAGAGAAAAGACTACCCATCATATTGATGCCCATTGTGTTGTTGAACATGTAGATTTCTCTACCCAACCAATAACCGGCGAAAGGCAGTGGAATCAGTCCGCACAAAGCAATGAAGTTTCCGTTGTATCCCATCCAGTCATAGTGCGCTTTATCTTCTTTGGTTTTGGCAACGAGGAAACGGAATGCTGCGTATGCAGCTACAATGGAACCCCCAAAAGCGATGTTTCCGATGAGTCTATGGATATTGATCGGCATCCATGTAAAATTGCTGACCGCGTCCCATACTGTGCCTAAGAATTCACCTGTGGTTTCGTCGTGAAGTGAGACTACAGTAGAATCAATCTGTTTTAGTGCTGCGGCCTCGGTTAACTCAGGATCCTTTGCTAACAATTCTGCTACCAATTCTTCCTTATTAAAATCAGTTAAATTTCCCTTGGCGGTATCAGATAATTTTCCGTATTGTGTAGCAGGACTTGTCTGATAGGTGAGCCACGTATTTGATACAAACATGATCGCTGTGCCCCATACGTTTAATAGAACACCAAGGACCAGATGTACCCATTTAAAACGTCCCCGCATCCTATCCCAACCGTAGGAATAGAGGTAAAGTGTAAAAGTTTCCGCGAAGAACAGTCCCACATAAAAAATCATCGTCGGACCGAAGATCCCGCTCAACTTGTTCATTACCTTCGGATAACACCATATCAATATAAAGACAAGAACGCCACCGAGTAACGCTGTTGTTGAAAATGCACCCATACAGAGTTTGATAAACTCTTTTGCCATTCGGTCGTACCGTTCTTCCTTTGTCCTCCATCCGATAAACTCAATAATAACGGCAAACATTGGTACACCAAGGATAAAAGAACCGAACAACAGATGTAGCTGCGCGGCAATCCACGCAGCGTTTCGACTACCAATTAGAGGAAACGGACGGTATTCTGCATCAGTCATGTCCTGTGCAAATGCCGGCACAACTGCCAATAGCGCAAAACCGAGCAGCATAAAACCGAGTATGAGGTAGAGTTTCTTTTTAGTTAGAAAAGAACAACAACGCATTTTTTTCTCTCAATTGTTAGAAAATACCCTCAAAGGACGAAATTTGCTATCCTTTGAATAAGAAAGGTGAACGTCTATTTTTTCTTAGGCGGTTTAAATTCAGAAGCTTTGAAATCCACCTTTAAATCACCGCTCTCAGGAACTTCAACGGTTTTATTTGCTGAACCGAGTTTTTCATGCCACACAACTACGCGCGCTCTACCTGCCGGAACATCTTTTATGGTATATTTACCGGTGTCATCTGATTTTTCATAATCATCTGGATGAATCCAGTTATCCTTATCATCTTTCTGTCCGGTTACCGTATAATAGTTGCTATTAACAGCGACAATATAACCGCTCATCCAAGCATGAATATCACAGGTCAACTTGATTTCTTCTGCTTTCGTAATTTCGTATGGGATGATTATCCCTTTTTTTGGTATCTGGAAGTTTTTTGCTTCGTTCTTGGTCGCATGAGAGTGAACATTGTGCGCAACGGGGTCGTTAGAAGTAACATCTACGGTAACCCCAACAGGGACCGCGATGACATGCGGTAAATAACGGCAATCCTTCTGGTCAACTGTAGGATTTTTTTCGGGCATTTTGAGTTCCCCGCCTCCACGAACGAGCGCGTAAATCACAACATTTTGAATGCCTTTTCCTTTTGATACAACAAGTTCCTCAGATTTTGCACCTTTTGTAGCATCAATACAGTGTTTTTCCTGTGTGTTGATTGCCAGTGCTTTGCGTGTAGTCGGATCGCTTTTATCATAGGTTACTGTTCCAGTGATATTAGCTGCAAAAGCAATACTCGTCATTGTGCCACAAATAAGTAGCGCGATGATGGATTTAAGATTTTTCATCGTTTTTTCTCCTTATATTATTCTTGTTTATTATATTAACACCTTAAGATTTATAAAGGCAAACCCTTAAAAACAAACATCACGGATATCCGTGCGTTTTAAGGGCGAAAGGTTACTTTTATGTATTCAAGAAGTTCTTGTTGTTCTTCTTTGCTGAGATAGTAGTGGAAGGCAGGCATATCATTTTTTCCATCACGGATGCTTTCAAGGAGCTGCGCATCGTCGTGCATTGCCCACAAATTGCTATCTGTTAGATCGGCGGGGTCTAATTTTTTGAAACGACCAATTCTCCCGTTGCCCTCACCGCTGTTTCCGTGACAACCCGCGCAGTATCTTGCATATTTGTATTCTACTTCTGTCCGATACTTTGTGCTGGGATCAACCTGTTTCCCTAACCAGACGAACCCGTTAAGCCACACAAGGATCATGACGATTACAATCAGTAGATGTTTCATAGGACGGAACTCCCTTAGTAGGGACGAATTCAATCCGTTCCTACACTAACGACTTAACGATATTAGATAATCCCGCACCAACTGAATCTGTTTTTCAGCATCACTCCCAGCATAATCTTCGTATGGCAGATGTTGTCCGCCGACAATAGGCCATGCTTGTGGCATCGCAGTTCCGGGTTGGAATCTTTGCGGATCCTTCAACCAGTCAATAAGCCAATCCGCTTTCAGTCGTTCTTTCGCCAATGAGAGGTCAGGTCTTCCTGCCTTATCGCTACCATCAGGAATAACTTCGCCTTGTGAAGGATGACATGAATCACATTTCAGTTCGTCAAAAATTTGTTTGCCGATGCGCAATTCCGCAAGTGTAGACATGGGCGGTTCAAGTGTCTCGTAGGGGAAAGGTTCATCATCTAATGCAGCGAAGTATTTGACAAGGGTTGTCGCTTCTTCGTCTGACATGTCAAATGTGGGCATACGCACCTTGAGACCGTAGCGTATGTCGGAAGGGTTTTTGAGGAATTCAAACAACCAATCAGGATAAACTCTTGCACCTTCGGCTTGTAAGGTAGGTGGTGCAAGTTGCTTCGCAGTGATTTGATCTAATCCTTCGTGCGCGATGATTACATCACGATAATCTCCGCCTTCACCTTCAATCTCGTGGCATCCTGTACAGTTGTATTTCTTAACTACGCGTCTACCAGCATCAATCTGCTTCTGTTTCTCAACACGATGCGGTTCAACTGCATGATCAAAGATATAATTCAGCGGATATTTCTCTGGTTGGAAACTTTTCAATAGCACGGCGATTGCCTTTGCGTCCTCATCGTTGTCTTCATCGTTGAGTTTCTGGAAAACAGGCATACGTGAAACGATGCGGCGCGTTTGGTAACGTCGTGGATTGGTAATCTTACCAATTGTCCAATCGTGCCAACTATGCTTGATATCCGTGGTATCCCCGAAGTCAAGTTCTTCGGCAAGTTTTGCACCGAATTCGCCAAGATCAGCACCAACTTTCGACTCATTTTCAAACCCTGAGATTTCGTGACAACCGAAACATCCATAAGTCCTAACAAGTTTTTCACCTTCGTCAACAAGTGCTTCGCCTATTGAAGTAGAAACTACGGTGGGGGATGATTTCTGTAGATTCATTAGATACGCGACAACGTTGTCAATTTCCCGTTTGCTCAAACGCAAACTCGGCATAGCAGTATCTGGATCATAAGATTTTGGATTATCAATCCATTGTCGGAGGTAGGTTGGTGTAACTTTTGTCCCAACGCTGTCCAGCGCGGGAGCGAAATCGCTACCTAAATCATCAACTTTATGACATGTTAGACATCCGACAGTTTTTACAGTCTCTTCACCTGCCTTAATCGCGCTTTCAGATTTAGAATATGTGCTTTGTGAAGTATCCAAGGTTTGATCGTTCATCTCTGCAAGATAGACGGCTATAGATTTTACCTCGTCAACTATACGCAAGACAGCATCTTTAGCGTAACGATGCTCTGTGCCATCATCTGCCTTAATAATATAACCAGTTTCAGTTTCAGTGACGACACCGTTGCGCTGTCCGCCATTCTTAAAGTAAACGAGTTGACTCATGCCTTCCGCCGGGAAAAAGTTCGGCATGGTAGTATTCGGGAGATACGCTTCGGGTTTTTTTATCCAATTCTCAAGCCACGCAATATCTTGTACTTTACTTCCGACCTTTTCCAGTGAGGGACCGACTTTTTGAATTTTATCAAGCGCGCTATATCCTTCTACTGCGTGACAGCCATGGCATCCGAGGTCTTCAAAGAGTGCCATCCCCTTTGTAAGATTTTCTGCGTAGTCTTTTGGTGCGTTTGTTTCAGGATCCACATCGAAGTCTAACTTCATCACACCATCGTGGCAACGCCGACAATTAGACTCCATGTATCCCTCTTTCTCTTTGGATTTTCTTTCCGTGACTTTGCCTTTTTCGTCTTCGACTCTTTCCATCCCAAGCACAGGTGTTAGCCAGTATTCAGCATGTGTTAAAGCATGGGCGGATTTCGCAGTCAACCCATGTCCCTGCCCGCCGTGGCAAGGTGTACAACCGAATCTTTCAAGCGGATGTTTGGCAAGCAGGACATCTCTATACGGATGCGTTTGGAGTACTCCACGGTAGTCTGTTTCATAAGAAATTTCAACTTCTCCAAAAACATCAGGGTCATTGAAAGTCAGGAGACCGTTTTCTGACAATTCGTATTCATCTGTTTCAGCATCAAAACCATCAATAACAATTGTCTCACTACCGGATTTGACTTTTGGATGTTTGAGTTGATATTTAACGGGATTTTCACCGTCGCCCTCTACTTCAAAAGTCTCTTGCGCTTCAGTTTCATAGCCGCTCTTATCAACAGCGAAATGGCAAGTTGCGCACCTATCCGCGGTATAATCAAACTCTTCAAGATAGTATTGAACGATTGTCCGTGTCTCTCTAAAGGGGTTTTCTAACAAACTTCCAAGGAAATTCCGCTTAATACCGCCAACATCCGCTAACTTTTCCTCAAGACGTGCGACTGAATCAAATTGGGCTTTATCAGCCTCAAGAGAGGCAGCTGCTTCTTGTGCAGCAATAATTCCGTTAGCGATTTCAGTGTCTTCGGGTTTGTATTTTTGTGCGATTAGGTAGGTGCTAAGTGCATTTGTTGGATCGCCACTGTTTTGATAAAAATCGGCAAGTGCTTTATTAACGTCAGCGAATTCAGCTTCAGCTTTTAGGACAGCAGAAGTCAGTTCACCTTCAATCCGTTTTTCATACTCATCTAATTTCTCTTTCCATTTTTTGACTGTTTCAGTGTGTTCGCCGTGCGCCTCGTGTAGACTATGTTGATACTTGTAGTTTATTGCATCAGATTTGCTTTGCTCAAACTTGCGTTCTTGCAATGCTTCGTCTAATTCAACCTGCTTTGTATTAACTTCTTTTTCCAAGTTTCTCAACTGTTTCTCATCAACTTGAAGTGCGGTAGGTTTTTCAGGCAAGTTTTGCTTGGCATTTTCCAATTCTGCATTTGTTTTTTCGTACTCGTATTGATAGAAGTGTTGTTGAATTTCCTTCCATGGACGACGTGTAATCATCTCATCCCAGAAACCCCATATTGTCACCAATCCTAACAGTCCGGACAAAATAAAGAACAAAACAGAA
The DNA here is from genome assembly GCA_021295735.1 of Candidatus Poribacteria bacterium. Classification (GTDB taxonomy): domain Bacteria; phylum Poribacteria; class WGA-4E; order WGA-4E; family WGA-3G; genus MSPOR6. The sequence continues at coordinate 43,451 of JAGWBU010000001.1, forward strand.
TATGATTTATTTTCAGCGGGAATCTCTTTTTTGCTCCTCACGAAATGTATAACCTCCAAGTCAGTCGATATTTATAAACACGTTGAGAACAAGACGTTAATTCCTAATCTTTACCATAGAAAATTAGATGTTAAACCAGGGCGATACCCAAACATATTTCACATTCAATGCCAACCGAAGAATCATTTTTATCGGAAGTGCAATCATACTTAAAAACAGGAATGAAACGATGACATATCGAATAAGTCCAAGTTCTTGTAAAAAGCGGCTACTTTTGCTTTTCCAAAAATAGAAAATTGGTCCGAGTGCGAAATAACCAGCGACGACAGCAAAACCGAAGAAATTCGCTGTTGTGTCATCTCTAATCCCAAAGAGATAGGATAGGTTAACATTGGTTAATGGTACGATCTTATGCGGATCCCAATACTGCCACGGCATAAATATGTTCCATCCTGGCCCTCTTAAGAAAGTTCCGACTATCATCAAGACAATCCATAGAATAATAAATCCGAAGCAGAACACAGAAAGCGCAAACGGCCTTTCTTTGATCGTATAATACCCTTTTCCTTTAGGGTTTATGTCAATATAGGGGATAGCAATAAGACCTACAATAATGAAACCAGGTAGAACAACACCTGCGATCCATGGGTCGAAGTAGACCAACATCTCTTGGAGCGCGAGAAAGTACCAGGGGGCTTTGGAGGGATTAGGTGTTTTCGCGGGATCACTTGGTTCTTCAAGCGGTGCATCAATCATAATTGACCAAACACCCAGCACTAACATCACTATAATTGCACAGATAAATTCGTTCCGACACAGATATGGCCAGACGTAAACCTTGTCGTTAAGTGCAGCATCCGAAGGTACACCTGTGCGATCAGTCTGGCGCGCCTGTTTATATGCTAACCACATAAAATAGGGTATCAAAAAGAGTATTGCCAGAATCGGAACATTATCAGGTTTCTGTACCAGTGCTAAAAAATACTCCATATCTTAAATTTGGTCTCCTTCTAAAGGTGCGTAAAAACAAATTACCGCAATAGTCGATTTATAGAGGTCCAGATATTCCGCCATCTTTACGGACACGCCAGAAATGCAACGCCATCAGTAGACTTGCTACCAAAGGCACAGCAATACAGTGCAAAATATAGAATCTTAATAACGTTGATGGACCAACGATTGTCCCGCCAAGCAAAGCAAATCGGACATCGTTTGCTTGGGTAACAATGTCAGTTGGTGCGAATGGGCCTTCATGTCCTAAAACAGGGGTGGCACGTGCCATATTCGTTCCGACTGTAACTGCCCAATAAGCGAGTTGGTCCCACGGTAATAAGTAACCGGTGAAACTCAGAAAAAATGTAATAAGTAATAAGATAACGCCTACTGCCCAATTGAATTCACGCGGTTTTTTGTAGGAACCTGTCAAAAAGACTCGGAACATGTGCAGCATTACGGAAATAACCATACCGTGTGCTGCCCAGCGGTGCATGTTACGTAGGAGCATACCGAAAGGAATGTCAAATTCGAGAGCTTGTACATCACGGAAAGCATATTCGGCTACCGGGCGGTAGTAGAACATCAATAGCACGCCTGTGACAGCTGTTACAAGGAACATCAAAAAGGTGATGCCACCCATACACCATGTGAATCGGAAATTTAGTGCGTGGCGAGAAATACGAGGTGGATGTAAATGCAACCACACGTTTTGCAAAACCTGCAACGTGTAACGGCGACCAGTGTTTTCATAACCGTGGCGAAAAATAGATTTCCAAATATCCGAATTTGTAATCTTTTCTTTTAGTCCTTTACGTTCTTCGTTCATTATCTTCCTTTTTCAGTCTGATGATGCATAGCATCCCTCAGACACAATGAATTCCTCCCGATTAAACTTTCAAAGATGCACCAGGGTCGCCCCACTGATCTTTTTCACCCAAAAATTTTACCGATTTATCAATTTGAAGTTGACCATCTTCAGCCAAGGTAATCTTCACCCGTTCAAGTGGACGTGGCGCGGGTCCCTCATAGTTTATGCCATCTCGGTCAAAACCGCTACCATGACAAGGACACTTGAATTTACTCTCGGAACTAAGCCATCGGGGTGTACAGCCCAAATGCGTACAGGTTGTTAGTAATGCGTAAAATACACCATCCTCACGCCGAACAATCCAAACGCCAAAAGGCTCTTTTTTATATTTCTCGCTAACACTACCTGCTGGATATTCTGCAGGAAAACCAGCTTTAAAGATAGACGACGGTTCATACAAAACACGCGGATAGAGATACCGTACTAACCCTGGACCAAAACATAATCCGAGTGCCGATGTAAAACTTCCCCAACCGAGAAATGTGAAAAATTTACGTCGAGATGACATTCTGATTTCCTACCTAACCAAAGATTTTCATTATGCAAAAGTATAACACAATATAGGATTCTCTTGCATAAATTTTGTCCTTTTAAAATTGCTGCATCACGGATATCCGTGAATTTCAGAGTGTTGAAAGTTGAGTGAAATGACTGTGCCAAACCGTCTCATGCACAAAAAAATTGCATAGGCGTCAATTCAGTGATAGATATTCTTGTAGGAGGACTTTGTCCGCCCAATATAATCGCGGTTGAAAACCGCTCCCACAAAGAAACTTACCAATTACCACCACCTTGTATAAATCCGATGTGGTTAGGAAACCACATCTACCTGGGTGGAGTCCACTAAATTGAAACCTATGAGTTTCGCCTCAATCCACTCAACCTTTGGTCAGCGGCTCATCATGCATCAGGTACAAAAAAAGGGACAGGCACAAGTACCTGTCCCTACTATAGAATAAATCCAAACATTGACGACTACAAACATTCATTTGGTGAATTATCATAAACAATCTGACACGAGAAAGATCAACTTAACAACCAAAAATAACTCTAACGAATAATCTTCACATTGATAATAGGACTATCCTGCTCAAAAGCCTTACCATTGATCACCGCTGTGGCACGGAATTTAACTTGGTAAGTTTTGGGTTCTAATGAACTGAGTGCCTCAAGATTAACCTCAACGTCACTTTCGTTAATAGGAATTGTTGCCTCAGGAACAGTTATGCCTTCAGGGACCGTTATCGGCTTGATAGTAACGAAATCAGTAAAACTCCCTCGCCGAACAACGCTCATTGTAAGTTTAGCGGATTTTTTTATCGGTTCACTTTTTTCCGTTGGCTCATCTGCTTGTTCAGTATTTTCTGTTGGACTTGGATTAGAGGCAGCGACAGTCTCACCTTCACCTGCAACCGCTATAGGAGGAGTTTCACCTGCTGTCTTTGGAAAAACAATACTAAACCTTAATGGCTCAATCGTAACAATAAATGGCGCTTCAAAAACTGTCAGAGGAATAGCAGGGGTTGATTCGGTGAAACTTTCCCGATTGATATTTGCTGTTCCACTAACGGAAATATAGCTTGTACCGGGGGTAGGAACAACAGAAAATTGTTCACGCCGTTCTACAGTGCCAGCACGGAGCGAAATCACTGCACTATTTTTTCCTGCTGGAATTGTGGCTTTTCCACCTGTAATACGCACTGGCATTCCCTGTACCGTAAGACCTATAGGTCCGTTAAAACCGTCTCTACGATCAGCTATCACGTGAAAATTCGTGGATTTGTTGTGAACCACATTTAAGTCAACATCTGCAAATGAGAGTGTAAATGGTGGTGCTTCCATCACTGTCAGGAGAATTTCTTGTGGTGACGCAGTTGCTTCTATACGATTACCACCAATTGCACCAACGCCAACGATAGAAAATGGATGGAGCCCGAGTGCTGCATCCGTAGGTGCAGTTATCGTCAACAACGTTTGATTCTGACCAGCATAAAGGATTGTGGGACTCACCACGAATCCTTTGGGTAAATCCGGAGAGTAGAAGCGGAGCGCTCCATTAAATCCGTCAACCCGCGCGGCAGAAACCGTCAACATCAATGTACCGCCTCTGCTGATGCGAGGATTATCAGTACTGACGTTTAAGCGAAAACTTGGATTAAGTGGGCGCACAGTGAGCCTGTAAGGATAATCCGCTCCACCTGCGTTATTCAAGTCGCGTACTGAAATACCATAATCGCCTGCTTCTGGGAACGTAAATGCAACAATCGCATCTGTTCCGCTCGCATCATCATTGACACTTAGGGCCTGTTCTTCAATGCTATCTTCCGCTTCTCCTTTTTTATGTAAATATATGGTCAGCAGCGGATCCAACTGTGAACGAAATTCGCGCGCTTTAACTTCAAAAACGAAACGTGTCCCTTTTTCTACTTTGATGGAAAACCGATCGACGTCCTCGGCTTTCTCTATTTTACCATTTACTGTGATCGGTGTTCCGATTTTGTTTTCTTCTGCTAAAGCGTTATTCGGTTCTGTTTCATTTGTCTCGTTAAATTCACCTATTGCAAATGGATAGGGATTCGTTTCTAAACCGTTTGGTGTACTGACTCGCAGCTCTTGAATTCCGAGCGTCGCATTTGGCGAAATATCAAGTTGGATTGTATTCACAGAACCTAAATTTGTTCCTGCAACATTAACATTGTTTGCAGCACCGCGTTTTCCACCCAGTGGGAAAACACTTTGCAGATATGGTAACTCGCCTATACTCAACCGATATAAGTAATTTCCACCACCTTGGTAGCGGATGTCGCGTAGGTAAAGTGTATATTCCCCTTCCTGTTCAGTTGTAAAATCAATAAACGAATCCAATCCGTTTCCATCTCCGCTTTTCGCCACCTCAGTTCCATTTGGGTCAAATAGTTCAATATAGGAATCTAAAGGGGAACCCATGCGTTGTGCGTTTATATCACAAATAAGACGCGCGCCTTTTTTGAGTTTAAAACGGAACATATCAACATCATCAATTGATGCAACCACACCGTTTACAGTAACAGGCAATTCAAGCATGTTTGCTTCAGCAGGTGTCGCATTTGGCTCCTGTTCCTTGATCTCAGGAAGGTCGCCAACGATAAAGTTTTGCGGGTTGGAGACACCGTTTGGTGTGATAAGACGTATTTGATGGTTGCCTAAAGGGGCTTCAGGTGCAATTTGGAATGAAATAACTAAGCGAGGATTGTTTGGAATGTTGCCAGAAATACCTGATCCATTAAAACGGACTCTTGCTGCTGGAGATTTTTTCTTTATTTTTGCTGTGATTCCTTCCTTACTAAACCATATCTCAGCATTCTCGTTGATGTTTTTGCCTTCAAGTGTAATATCAATGGTTTGTCCGCGCTGTGCTGCGCGAGGTGAAACACTTGTCAGCTGCGGTGCGACCTGTGCATGTGCTAAACCTACAATAAAAAAAAGAGACAGAACTCCTTGAATTAGAAAATTTTGACGTTTGTGTCCTGTTTTTGCTTGTTTACAAAATAGTGTATCAGGCATATTTTATTACCTCTTTACCGGTGCAGTCGTTTACTGCGTCAAATAAAATTGTGATATTGATTTGCTTAAGAAGTGTGGGTAATATCAGGGATCTGAACCTGAAACTACAGTATTAGGTTTAAACTATCTATAGGTTGGGTTGAACACCGTGAACCTATAGGCGTCAATTTAAGGATTTATTTCAGGTTTCACACATTTTAACCAAAACAACACCGCAACCCCGATTGTAGGGGCGGGTCCCTGTGCCCGCCCGTTGTTTAAATACATCAGATATGGCGGGGCACCAAATCAACGGTATGAATGCCTTATGGCATTCCCCGGGACCCCGCCCTACAATGTGTGACGGGATTTGCCCACTAAATTGACGCCTATGGGTTTCGCTATTGCTCTACCCAACCTATGAAGTACCGGTGAGTATTGCTAAATTTCGCCATATATTAGAAAACCTGTGCTTGAACTTCAATCGTCCAAACACAGGTTTCAGTATTAGAACTAAATTTAGAATATCCCTGTAATCACTTCGCCTTTGACCAATTCACGTGGTTGGTCTAAGTGGTTCATTACGATTGTGTGCGGGTCAATACCGAGCGTATGGTAAATCGTAGCGAGGATATCCCGCGGATGCACCGGATTTTCAAGTGGTGTTGAACCTGTTGCATCAGACTTACCGTAAACCTGACCACCTTTGACACCAGCACCAGCGATTAAACCGGTATAGCAATACGGCCAGTGATCACGACCATCAGGCGCGTTTCCGTTTCCTGATGTGCTAATACCCATACGAGGTGAGCGACCAAATTCACCAATAGCGAGCACAAGCGTTTCCTCTAACATACCCTTCTGATCTAAATCTTCGAGCAGTGAAGAAACTGCACTATCTAACTTGGGACAGTGAAGGTTTTTCAGCGGACCGAAGTTGGCTGCGTGGGTATCCCATGCCGTAGTATTTGGGTTGCCGTTCGCAACAGAAGGCCAGTTCACCTGTACAAATCGTGTGCCAGCTTCAACCAATCGACGTGCAAGAAGTGCACTCTGACCAAATGTATGGCGACCATATTTGTCACGCATTTCATCAGCCTCCTGCGACAAATCAAACGCATTACGTGCTTTCTGTGACAAGATGAGGTCATACGCTTTTTCATAGTATTCGTTCAGTGCGTAGGAATCCGCTACCTTGTCAATTTCAGGCATATTGGCGTTAATCGTTTCAAGAAGCGTTTTCCGCCGCTGTAACCGAGCAGGTGGAATTTCTGGACGGAGCGTCAAATCATCAAGATTTATCTCCGTATTGGGATCCTGGAAGAGAAAATATGGGTCATACGCTCTACCGAGGAAACCCGCATTTCCACCTTTACCGATGATACCACTTTCCTGCATTGGACGCGGGAGTTGGACTGCTGCCAACATCGGTTCATCTGGTGGTCTGAACTTGGAAATATGTGCTGCAGCATTTGGATGATCGGCAGGAGAAGGTGGGTCAAGCTGCCCCGAAGGTGCAACCTTGTCCGGTGTTTCGCCTGTAACCATTTGATACATGGCAGCGGTGTGATTGAAAAGTCCTGCTGGCGTGTAGCTTACTGAACGGATAAGACATGCTTTATCCATCTGTTTTGCCAAAAGCGGCATTGTCTCTGACAATTGAATGCCGTCAACATTTGTTGGGATAGGATTAAATTCACCACGGATATTAGAAGGTGCATCTGGCTTTGGATCCCAGATATCAATGTGACTTGGTCCGCCTTGCAAGAACAGCAAAATGACAGAATTGGCTTTGCCCCAACCGTTTAGAGGCTTCGCGGGGTCAACTGTCGTGCTTGCCTTGGCTTGGAGTGACAATACTTGTGGTAGGCTAATGCCCAGCATCGCCGCGCCACCTACGCGGAGAAATTCCCTACGTGAGAACCCATCACATAATCTTCCGGGTGCTTGTGGTAACGATAACATCAATTATATCCTCCATTATTTGCGCTAACTTCCGTTTTTTGAAGCGCACAAATCGGTTTCGGGCTTATCGGTTGAATAAGAACGCGGGACTATTAATCAGTGCCCACATTAAATCTTGCGCGCCTTCCTCTTTTGATTCAGCCTTTGCAAGATATTCAACTGCTGTCTTATATTCATTTTCTTGCGGTAACCGAGCAAATGTTGCCAGGTACATCTCTTCAATGAGTGTACGATCATCCTCATTAGCTTTAATGAGTTTAGCAATTCGTCCATTAGGATCAATAATCGCATTTGCAACTGTCGGTCCGTTGATAAGGTTCATCGCATGGGCGAGGCTTACTTCTGTTGTTCTTTCACATTCACATGAACTTTCACGTTCTGGACGACCAAACAATTTCAAAAATCCGTCATCCTTCACTTTGCTGTCCGGTAGTTGAACAGCGCGAAAATCTTTCGGTACACCTTCGAACTTCGGCTGACTTCCCGTAGCAACACCGATTGCATCTAACAACTGTTCTGCTGTCAAACGTCGTGCGGTTGCATATGAGAAATTAATGGTATCTGCTTTATTCCATTTGTTCGTTTTGATACTCTGTTGATAGGTTCGGGAACGAGCGATTGTTTTCATGATATGTTTCATGTCAAACCCGCTCTCCACGAAATCTTTTGTCAGCGCATCAAGCAATTCCGGATTGACAGGCGGGTTGCTTGTTCTGATATCATCAACCGGTTCAATGATACCGCGTCCCATGAAGTAACTCCATATACGGTTTACACCTGCTTTTGCGAACATCGGATTCTCAGAGGATGTGAGCCATTCTGCCAGGGATTCACGTTTATCAGCTGCATCTTTCTTTGTTTCACCAAATGGCACTGATGCATCAACAACCGCTAAAGTTCGCGGATGCTTCACTGGAGTTGGACTGAAACTTGCGTATACAACCTCTTCACCCGGCAATCGTCCGTTTTTCACTTTAACATCTGAGAAAAATGCCCCCAATTCATAGTATTGATTCTGGGTCCATACTTCAAACGGATGATCGTGGCATTTGTTACAAGAGAATCGAACGCCAAGGAAAAGTTGAGTCGTATTTTCCACAGCAGCGGTGTATTCACGCGAGACACGGAAATAATTTGCTGCTGGATTAGCATAAGCACTACCAGTAGCAGTAATCAGGTCATGCACGAATTGGTTATATGGACGATTTTCTGAAATTGACTCCTGTATCCACTGCTGGAAAAGCCACATGCCGCGTTCACCGAGGAATTTACGGTTCGACTGCAACAAGTCACCCCATTTATGTGTCCAATGGTCAACAAATTCGGGGGTTTCAGCCAATACATCAATCAATTTTTCCCGTTTTTCCTTAGACGGTGTTTCATCCATAAGGAAACTTCGCACCTTTTCTGGTCCTGGCGGAAGCCCTGTCATATCAAAGTAAATACGGCGAACAAACTCTTCATCTGTGCATAGTTCAGATGGCAAAATCTTCAACCGTTTCAGTTTGTTATGGACATGTGTATCAATGTAGTTGTATTCTGGCGTTTCAACCCATTCGAAACCACTTCTGTCACCCATAACGATGATACCGTTCGTGCTATAGGCACCCTCATATCGGGTTAGGATAGCAGTTTCACCACGACGTTCCGCTGTTACGACACCTTCATCAGTTACTTTCGCGACCTCATTCACACTACTGGTGAATTTTGCTTCACGGGTAACATCGCGTGTTGTTCCATCAGGATAGTGCGCAATAACTATCAACTGCTGCTTATTTCCGGGCATAGACAATTCCGCGGATCCTGGAATCACCTCTAACCTTTCAACTCGCTGCGTTGTTTCCACGTCAGATGCTACACCTTCACTTATCCACTGATGGATAAGTTTGTAATCACGCGTACCTGGGGCGATCACCTGTCCGCCTTTGTGTGGAACCTCCGATGTCGTTTTGAGCAGCATCAGACTCTGTTCGGGAAATGCACGATTGAAGCGGCGACCAGATATATCTTCAATCAGAAGTTCGTAATCAAATTCTGGATCGTATCCGCGAAGTGAGAGTTTAAAACCGTTTTTACCTTTTGCAGCGCCGTGGCACGTGCCGTTATTACAACCTGCATGGCTCAAAATTGGCATTACATCTCGCACAAAACTAACTGGTGGTGCTTCAATGCTTTTGACTGCTACCGGTAATTCTACGCTGACATTTTTGACTGTAACTCTAATTGCAGTAGTTCCAACTGAATTTGGAAAGATGTAGCCATCTTCATGCACTGTTACATCTTCTGATGTAGGTTTTAGCATTGCCCAAGACGTTACATCAATCCATTTTCCATCTTTAGTTTGTCCCGAAACAAGCACACGACGACCGTCGCGCGCATGCGCTAACGTTAAGGAATCGGGATGAGTCTTCAACGCTTTAATTTCGGGAATATCTACACTCGGTGCTGTCTCCTCCATCTGACTCCAGCTTGAATATTGAAACATCAAGCAGCAGGAGAATGTGATAAGGAGTGTAGCAACCAAGTTATAACTGAGTTTCACATTAACCTCCATAAGTGGTATGAAACTTAACCTTGCGGTGTAACCCGCTTAATTATTTTATACCTAACGTGAGTTCGGTACAAGCATTCAATGTCCACTATAAGTGAGAATATTAACCAAATAATGGTTTTGCTTTGAAGAAAAACCCTAAATCCCCTTATCTAGGGGACTTGCAGTCCGTTTTCTGGTTCAAAATTCTTAAACCGAACTCACGTTAACAACAAGACTTACGCACACGCGGTAGGCGCGTTTTGTAAACGCACCGATAACTCAGGATTCTGGTGAAAAATACGACATTTTAACCATGATTATTGCAAAAATCTCGAAAACTGCGTAAGTCCTGGTTAATTTAAGGTCTTCTATATTTATCAAAAACATAATCACCTTCGTTGTCTGGATTCTTGAAAACGTTGTAACGCTTGTTTTATGATTATCGCTTTATCTTCACAACATGAGCAATTTTTCTTTTTAACCTTTTTGTAACTCGCTGCCTTTGCTGCAGTGAACGACAATATCTGGTCTGCATTATTATGCACAGGTTGACGAGTAAAAACGATTGAAAAACCTGCAATAATTAGGACTGCTAACACACAGATAATAACAAAAACCTTTTCTTGCATGACTACCTCCGGAAGTTGTTCCTGTTTGCTATGATACGCTCAAGTTGCGCTGCTATTTCAGGATTTACGGTTTTGAGTTGCTTGATACCTTCATCTTCTCCAAAGTAAATTAAAAACTGTATACCCCTAAATATTTCCTCATCTGTAAACTTGCTGTCGGTAAATTCTTCTTTAAACAAGCGTTCAATATCTTCTTGAGGGTTATCCAAAGGCTTTTGGTCTTTAACGACTTGAGGTACATCTGGTTCATCATTTCGCACTTCAACTGGCATCGGCTTTTCATCTAAAACAGGTGTTGCGTCATCTAAATTTTCCGTAGGTGCTAAATCCGTAACGCCTATGTTATCGGTAGGTAATTCGGGCTGCGCATCAAAATCTACGGGATTGCGAAAGACGTTTACAGTCCAATTCCCAAACGCAAGGTAATCGCCCTTAAAATGCGTCATCATCCAACCTACGTTTTCTTCTTCCGATAGGAATTCCTCAATAACACTTTGAAATGCTTTGACACCTTGAGGTGACCGAATAGGATAAGGTATCTGCTGAAACCTTTTAGATAGCGTGATATATGCCCTATGTTCTAACTGTTCAGGTGTTCCGGCAGGCGATGCGTTTAGAAACACAGACAACATCTTTTCTGTGTTTACTGGATAACCTTGCGATTCAAAAAAATCAAAGAAACTGCCAAATGTTGTCGGTTCGGTTGCTAAAAATTGTTCATATTCAGGACTTTCTACAATTTTAACGAATTGCTGAAAATGCTCCGATTGCACTTCTTCTTCAGTAAATGCCTGCTTTAAAAGGGATACAATATCAACATTTTCAGAGTCAACAGGGGTATCGGATAAAACCTCGTTAACATCAGGGGACTGCTGATTCGTTGGATCAGCAGTCCATATCAGATTTTCGTCATACTTTGGGCGTGAAATAAACCAAAGTATGAACGCACCGATTACACTGATGATAAAGAGTATCATTAGTATCCGATTAAATTTGTTCAACATAATTGATACTCCACTACTAAATTAATCTAAAGCCCAATCTGAAAGGTAAAATATACCCGTTCCAGCAACTACAAGCGAAGGGAAAAACCAGTAACTAAACCTTCTTAACTTGTGTTCAGTTTCGCGCTGTTTGGCGCGAGTGATCTCCAAAACGGAAAATGTCTGTTTCCGGAATGTCGGGTCCTGATTTATTAATAAATGGCGTCTAAGAAATAATTGGTCTTGTTTTAATGTGTATATTTCTCGCTGCATTTTTCCATAAGGAGAAATGATGAACGCCCCTGTCATAAAAGTTAGTGATATAACCTCTGGTAAACCGATTAAATAATCTCTATCGTTAGAACTATTGTTGTTGCCTGCATCTGCTGTGGGAACAGATACAGCAACTGATATACATGCTATAAGTATGATGGAAAAAATTGACTTTAACATGAGGATAACCTCCTAAAATCTAAAAGGTTATTTGCACTTTTTCTTTTTCAAGCTTCTTAATGCAAAAAATGCTGCCCATGCTGCAACACAGCCAATAATGGTGGCATCAGGTGCTACACAGATAAGCAGCGCAGCAATAAACGCGCTGTTGACAGCTGCGCCTAACGCTAAACACTTCCAAAATCCCCATCCCGCTTGTGCCTGCGGAATGACGGTTGTAAATAGAATTAGAATACATAACAGTAAAGCAATGGACTTGAAAACTTGAACTTTCATAATATACCTCTAAAATTTATGAAATGTAGATAGATTATTTCTTACATTTCTTACATTTATAATAGTAGAGATCGGCGAAAAAGAAATAGGCATACCACGCTGCAACACAGCCGACAATAGACGGTTCAGGGACGCCACATATCACAAATGCAGCCGCAAGTGCAGCGTAAGTAGCAGCCTTCAAACCTAAACACTTCCAAAATCCATAACATTTCTCTAACGCCAGTATGTGTGGCGCGAAAGACATATAAAGGATAAGGAGACACAGTAATAAAGCAAATGTCTTAAATGTTTGGCTTCTCATTAAAGTTTCACCCCCTTTTAATTACTATAGTTTGGACAATTCTTATCTCCTGGAAGTTGAGTTTTCAACGGAATGTCTATTTTCTACGAGTTTCACATATCAGAAAAAACTGTGAAAAATGCTGCACTCCAGCGGAGCACAATGTGTCTAAAACCACATTCCGCTGCACTAGCGGTCTGTCCGTTCTAAAATTGCGGATACAAGTGTTTTAATCGGATGCGCGCATCTTCCGTTGTGAAGTGCCAGTCCACTTGCTTCGCTTCACTATTACGC
>JAGWBU010000198.1 GCA_021295735.1 Candidatus Poribacteria bacterium
AAAATAACGATTTTTTCAGCAAATATGCCCGTTCTCTGTTCAATTTTTGCCTGTCCAGTTAATTATCAAACTCACGTTTTTTTATTTAATGCTAACGTAACCTTACTTTGATTCGGTCTTTTTCGTCCATTCTATAATAGCAGATCCGAACACTGCAAAGCCAAAGAAAGTAAAAGGCATTTGCCATAAAAGAAAACTCATGTGTGTATGAATATATGAATGTGCTTTGAAGATAATAAACCACGATAACGGTGCTAAAATTGAAAACCACATCGTCCAGATCAACGCAATATAGTGCTGACTTCGTTCCGTAACCATCTTTTTATTATTACGGAAATACAGCAGACCGGACATTGCTATAAAGAAAATTATGAGGTAATAATAACGTATTTTCAAAAGGAATTTTGAGACGAACGAGTTTGAGGCAGACAAATAGTTATTGAGATCAAAGAAAACACCGTTCATGTAGGTAATAACCACACCAATCGTCCCTGCTTCAAGACTGGCAGCATATACAGGTGGATAGTCTTCGGGACTGGCATACGTGCGTTTTCCAAAAGACCAGATGACATGTTCAATCCCATCAATAAACCCATCCTTGACAGCACCGATCTGGAAACATAACATTAGCATACTCAGGAAAACTGCCACACCAGTACCGATCCCGGCAGCAAATGCGAGCTTCATACATTCATTCCTGCTCCACTTGTCAAGGATGGCATAATAGATACAAGGTGTCATCATCATTATCAACGTGGTTGTAACGTATTCGTAACCGTTGATGAAACACTTAATGGATACCGCGATGAAAATCAGAATCCCAAACTTGATAAACTGACGGTCCTCTGGAACTCTGTGCCGTTTAAGGAAGTGCAGGACAACAATCATAGGAAGGTAGAAAGCCCATAGACTCCACCAAAGATTCTTACCAAAGACTGTCAACCATTGAGAAAGCACTGCCGAAACTATCACGAATAAAGCAGACAACAGACCAAACTCCTCATAGAACCAATCTATAATGAACGTCAACGCGATTGCCGAAAGTAACGCTGTCAGGACATAGAATATCTGTAACTTAATTTGAGGCGAGAATGGAATGAGTCTATCAAACAGACTGAAAACCATTCCTTGACCACCAGGTTGTGAATTGTACGTTGAGAATTTTTCAAAGGAGAGTTTGTGAAGATAGGCTGTATATTGCGGGGTCCTTTCTGTTGGCGGTATCCACTCCGCATCTGTACTTTTCGCTGTACCCCACCCATTCAAACCACCAGCCGAGAAGATACCATCTTGGCTTGATTTGACCATCCTTCCCATAATATGGCTTTCGGTGTCTTTCTGATGATTGTCAAACCATTGCTGTTCAGCCACGCGCCATAAGTTAGTATAAAATCCGAAAAATAGGAGTAGGGTTGACACTACCCAAATTCCCATTTTCTTAATACGTTCTGGTTGGCTGATATGTTTAAGTTGCATATTGACAGATTCCCACTGCTTTAGCGATGGAATATGTTAAAGTATCCGCCCTTTAGGTATCAACGAGTTAGGATACCAGCGAGAATCAGAAGGCGGTGCTGGTTCAGGGGGCTGCATAGAAGCAAACTCAGCCAATTTAGGTCGGATTTCGTCTTCCCAAATCCCTTCCACATCATCAAACGTCAGTGGCGTGTGATTCGACACTTCCGCCTTATATGCCGACAGCAATTCCCGCGTCTTTTCACCAAAGTGTACCACAATATCTGCCACTATCTGTTCACCGACGCGACGACTGGAGGATTCGTTGAAATCGCCCATTGCGAAATCAGGCGCGCGTGTGTCATCTGCAGGCATCCGTGACATATCTACACAGTCTGGAGCCACTGTCCAAAGTACGGACGTTTCACCGCGTCCAGCGTGTCCGCCCAAACCTTTACCATCTTTAAAACGCTGGATATCCGCACCTATGCTCATTGACGAATACATCCGAACACCGACATGTGCCTGCATAATATCAATCACCACTGGCACGTCTAACTGATGCGGCCCCGAATGCCCTGAAAACAGAATTGCGCCGTGAAAACCCAACGCATCCACTGCACGAATGTGATAACACATATTCTTCAGAAACATCCAAGGCGGTATAGCTGTCAACCACGTTCGATCTTGATTAATTTTGTTGTGTCCCCATGAACCGTAGCCGCCAATCTCATGGCAGTGCCAATAAAACGGTGGCGCGACAATCCCACCGTGTGCTTGCGCCGCTTGACACGAGCATTCGTATGCCCGAATCGCATCCATTCCAACCGCGTTGTGCCAACCGTGTGGTTCGCACAACCCGTAAGGTAGATATACAATTGGACACGCGTCAAACGCTGCTTCTAACTCATCAGGAAACATACGTTCCCATCGCACCTCACTTCTTCTCACACCAATCTCCTTTCCAAGTTGTGTCAATTTCAGGCTTCAATGAAGTCTTAGACGCGTATGAAAAAACCAGACACTAACCGTAACAACTTACCTTGATAACCTATGGAAAACTTTTTGATATGTACATGTTTGCTGTGTCGTAGTTCAGTTTCTATCCAGGTCAACGTATCAACGTGTTTGTGTCGTTCAAGATCAGAGCAGTTGACGTGACAATTACTTTTCAATGGTATGTTGTAGATTTTGGAAATCGCTTGAATCTCTTTAGCATATTCCTTTGAGACGACGGGACCATCAAAGAGGATGTGTCTGTCTTCGTCAAACTCAATGTCATTTCCCACTGACCGCTAGAGTTCACGGGTTGGGATCCGTTAGGTATTCAGGGAGATTGAGTTGGTTATGATTCCACTTCTCGCTACGATCAGCAAAGTACGTCTGTGTATAGTTCTGAAAACCTGCTATTAGCGGTTCTCTCTTTTCTGAAAGATTTATGATCGTCATAAAACAAGAGTATAATACTTTTAAACGATTGCGTAAGTCCTATTATGAAAGTGTATCATATTTTGTATGATAAGTCAAAAGGTTAGTAGCCGGTAGAATACAAGCATTTTGCTTGACAAACCCTCAATTTAATGCTATAATTCCAAAATATATTGTACTGCCATCGGAAATTAGGGCCACCCCCTAAACCAAGATTGTGATATAATAACAATCTCACTTGAAAGGAGTCTCC
>JAGWBU010000055.1 GCA_021295735.1 Candidatus Poribacteria bacterium
TTGAGAAGGATTTCGCTAACATCAAGCGGATACGTCAATACAACGCTGAGACCTCTATTGACGATATTATAAAAGTGTCCAAGTAATTACAGGTTTTACTATAAAGACTTAAGTCCACTTGCAGAACTGAAAAAACTCCGACATTTGAATCTTTCAGATAACAGTATTAAAGACTTAAGTCCGCTTACGGGACTTACGAATTTGGAGGAGTTGTGGATTGAGAACAATCCGGCAACTGATTTCAGTCCGTTGACTGCTTTGAATCTTACAGACTTTCTATCCGATATGGATGTAAATGATGATGGCGTTGTGAATATTTTGGATTTGGTTGCTATTGCGAATGCGTTTGGTAAAGCAGAACCTGATCTGAACGGTGATAGTGTTGTGAATATTCAAGATTTGGTTATTGTCGCAAATGCTTTTTGAGGGCAAGTTTGTTCATAATCTTTGTCTACAGCGCGATTAGTTTCAATTAGTGTTGGTACATACTTTGCATCTGAAGGGGAATCCGTATGTCGGAACAAATTGTTGGTAGAAATCCGGTTATGGAAGCACTCCGCAGCGGTGCGCGGCAGATAGAAAAAATCTTGATTGTACAAGGCAGTGAACATTCTCGTCTCCGACAGATAATTGCTGCTGCTGACCGTAAAGGTATCCCTTACCAACGTTGTCCAAGGCATCATTTAGATAGATTGCACCCGAATCATCAAGGTGTGATCGCCTATATCAGTGAGTTTCGCTATACAGAACTGTCAACGCTTCTGAAAAAAATTGGAAATAAAAAAGATGTACCTGCTATCTTAATTATGTTAGATCAGGTTCAGGATCCAAGAAATTTAGGTGCGATTCTACGGACTGCTAATGCAACGGATACGGATGGGGTACTAATACCCAAAAACAACGCCGCTGAGATTACGGCTGCAGTCCACAAAGCATCTGCAGGTAGCACAGAATGGACACCGATTACGAAGGTAACAAACTTGGCCCAAACCATTGAAAAACTAAAGTCAGTTGGGGTGTGGGTCGTTGGCACTGCTGAGGAGGCGGAACTTACATATACCGCTGCAGACTTTACAGTGCCGTTGTGCATTGTTTTGGGAAACGAGGGGGAAGGAATTCGGAGGCTCGTAAAACAGAAATGTGATTATCTCGTGCATCTACCTATGTTAGGTCAAATTCGTTCGCTGAACGTATCTGTTACGGCGGGGGTGCTGTTATACGAGGTTCTTCGGCAACGCAGCGTTAAATAACACCTTCCTCTTTTAAACTGTAAAAGATACCATCACCGATAATGATGTGATCTAACACTTTGATGCCGACGTAGTTTCCGGCTTCAACCAATTGCTTTGTCGCACGGATATCCTCTTGGCTCGGCTGTGGATCACCAGATGGGTGGTTATGCGCAAGCACAATAGAGTTTGCGGATTCCTCAATAGCAAATCGAAAAATTTCACGCGGATGAAAAACGCTCGCGTTTAACGTGCCTTCAAACACTGTATCTTCAGAAAGTAGTTTTTTGCCCCACTGAATCTCGTTATTGGCATCACCCGCAATGCCTTGCGTTGTGACGCCGCCTTTGGTGTCAAGGCACATAACGCAGACGACTTCCTTTCGGAGGTCTCGCATGAGTGGCATTAACATGTCAGCCACATCGCTTGGGGAAGAAATCTTAACTCGGTCAGCATGTGAACGGGCTAAACGGCGTCCTAATTCAAATGCAGCGACCAGTTGTGCAGCTTTGGCTGCGCCAACACCTTTAATGGACTCAAACTGCTTTGGTCGGTTTTCTGCCATCCGCTTGAGATCGTTATTATATTCAGTCAATATCTGTTCACCAAGTTGGACAGCAGTAGTGCCTTTGAAACCGCTTTTGAGAATAAGCGCGAGAAGTTCTGAGGTTTTCAAATGTGAGGGACCATGTTTATAAAGACGTTCTCTGGGGCGTTCATCTTTCGGAAGGTCCTTGATTCGTAATCTGTCAACGGAATACATCTCATACCTTTCAATTAAGAGTTAACATTCTATCTTGGTTTAAAGTATAGTCAGTTTTGATAATAAAGGCAAGCAAAATTAAAGAGTACTTTAGTGTCAGCGAAGTAATGAAATTCAAATAATCCAAAAAAGCAATTTTTCTGCCAAAAAAACTTGACAAAACCCGGATATTCGTATATAATTTAATGAATGACATGGTTTGAGCAAAACTACGTTACCGTGTCTCTTGTTTTTCATATCTTGGGGTTTAACTTAACAATGAGAAACCGACAAATGGAATTGCTAATCAGAAATGAACGCACCAAATACCTATCATCTGATCAAGGTTTTTGTGCGCGCAATACTTTTGAGGCTAATTTTAACTACAAGTTAACTACACCCCCCCCCTGTTACATGCGTTAATATTTTTACGTTACAAATTCTTATCGCAGGGCTTGAGTCTGCGGTATTTTCGCGTCCGCACGCTGACTTTACTTCGTTGCGGGCTTTTGTTGTTGCATTGGAGAATCTTTCAATGCATGGTATTCGTGCTGTTTGTAATGTAACAGCTCATAATGTTAATTTTTTATTTGACAATTTTGATAGTTAGGAATATAATTGAAAACAACCAGATGTGTGTACTAAGTCGCCACATCTGAACGCCACGGTTAAGTGGCACAAGGAGAAAAAAATGAAATTCAAGTTGGTTCAATTTGCCATTTTATTGGTTTTTGTGATGTCTATTCTTTTTATGGCATATACACCAAACGGATTCGGACACGGTGCAAGTGAGCATCCTCCTGAATTCTATGTAGATTATTGGTCAGGAAGCTACGCTGGTACGAGTCCTACGCACATGTATCATGTAGATCCAAGAAGTTATTCCAGCTATTCTGGCAGCAGTGGAGACGGCACCGAATCCGCCAGTTCATGGGCACTGAAGTATTGCGCATCGGGGTTGATAAGCGGCAATCATGCTGATGATAATGAAATCGAAATGGTTTATGGGGCGCAAGTGAGCCTCTCCGCTTCTGCTGGTAATAGTTCATGTAGTGGCAGTGTTTCCCCTGGTCTCACGGATGATATGGGATTAACCGCAAGTCACAATGGTTGGAGTGGTCGCGGAGGGATAGTTCTTACGATTTCAGAGAAGAAAGACGCTCATTATCAGATGCCATTCGGATGGGGATACATCTGTAACAAGGTTGATGTTGATGAGTCTAAATATGACACGACACCTCAAAATATTAATATTGAAGTTCAGAGCACAAGAATCACTAACACGCAGTCGGGGTCAATTACAGGAGGAGTCGGTTATGGTCCTGCAAGTGCTTCTGCTACCTGGTCTTCAAGCGCAGCGGTTGAAAGAGACGGTATTTACGCATACACCACAGGGATTACAGCTTCATTGCCTGTCGGTTTCTGGTTAAGTGTGGGAGGTGTGGATAGCCAACTGGATAAAAGTGCATCGGTATGGGGAAATCTGAGTTCACCAATAGAGCCGAGTTCCATTTCCGCAGCATTTAATGGCGCAGATCATGGTGATTCTTGCTTGGCTTTTTAGTGCTGTTATAAGTAAGGTGTGTCCCTTCTATAAAGTGGAGTGGCACACCATCTCTATAACTTTAATAAAGGCTAAAAGGAGATAGGTCGTTATGAAAAACATTAAAAAACAGATTACTTACTTTATCATATCGTTTGCTGTTGTTCTCATCGGTGCTGCATTCTACATGGGACTGTTGCAAAAGAGAGCAAAAGAGTCGTTACTTGAACGTATCCCTGCTTCTAAACCACATTCGCATGTGTCCCCTGCTGGAGATGTCGTTGAGCATACGCATACACCTATCCGACCGGCTGAGGTGCAACCGGAAAGCAGCGATCCCGATCTGACTGCAGCGAAGCATCCGATCCTGCGTGTGTGGGAAAACCTTGACCTCGCAGCTATTAAAAGAGACTATCAACCCTACACCGTCCAAGAAATAATAGAAAAATGGCATGAAGGGTATATGAACTTTGAACGCCCCTATCTTAACAAGAAATCACGAGCCAGGTTTGAACGATTAGAGGCGTACTGGCCAAGAGAAGAATGGCTGCAACATCTCATGGATAACGGATTTCCTTTCTCCCTGCCTGTCCACTATACTTTTGCGTTTAATGCAAGGGATCAAGCCCTCATGGCGAAAGACAAATTCGATAATCCAGAAACAAGAGCAAAGTTTCTTGAGGATTATAGATTGCCAGTAGACGCAACTTGGGAGGAAATGGAAGATGTCAGTATTAAGTTTGATATTGTTGCCAGGCTCAACGGGCAGCGCGCAAAAGATGTAGACCCCTCTGTTTACGGTGGTGTTACCAATCTTAACGGTGTTTTCACCCCATTTACACCGAATACGGTGTATGTGCATGTTTCTAAAGATACACCGCTGTCGACGTTTACGGGGGCAATGTTAACTGAAGAACAGAAAAACGATTTAACGATGTTCGGTGTTGCGCCAAAGGGGGTAACCGTTGTCTATACGGATGAAAATGGGAATCCATTGCCTTCTGATGTAACTCCTCGTTTTTATGAACGTCAGATGGCAGCACTTGAGGTGGCAGAAGCACATGTTGAACAGTTAATTGCGGATCACGAGGCACTCTTTAAAACGCTACCTGCACAACCACAAAAAACCGCACCAGAGGAACAACCTGATCCCTCACAGCAACCGCAGCAGGCACAACCTCATCTGCGGGATGGATCGGCGTTGAGAGAGAACGAACGTCGTCCCGATATCCCCATAGACAGACGCAATATTCCCCCTGATATGTTGCCCCCCGATCCTCCCTCGCGCGCCAACATTCAACAGTGGTTTGAAGTGCTACAAGAACTGCATGGCGGTGAGTTGCCCAAGGACTTGCGTGTGCTACAAGCGGCAATTAATGAACTTGAGGAAATCCGACAGGCAGCAGCAGAAAAGCAGCAAGCCACACGACAGCGACCGTCAGAACGTTCCGCCCCAAAACCGCCGGATGCCCCAGAGTAAGCGCATGCGTGTTGATGTCAAGAACGGAGACACCATGCAGCGGTTCCTGATCACTGTTAGTATTTTAACACTCGTTTGTCTGTTTGCGGTATGCCTCTTTCGGTATCGGAACGTTCCTGATGTGCTTGCATCTCCCCAAATAGTAAGCACGCCAGAAATAGCACTCAGCAAGCAACTCGCTTCACGAATGCGGAGGTCAAAAAGCGAAATGCCACAGCAGGTTGCCCCCGAAGCTTTCTATCAAACGATTATTGACAACAACATCTTTAGACCGTTCAACTGGAAACCTCCGCAGCGGGAACCGGTATATACACTACTGGGAACGATCATCGCCACTGATGGCAATACTGCCACAGCCTATATCCAAGAACGTAAATCAGATCAATTTCACGTTGTTACTGTAGGCGATTCCCTTGGAGAATCAATTGTCCTAAAGATCACCTCCAAACGGGTTATTTTAACCACGAAAAAAGGAAATACGTTGAACCTATCTCTCGGCGGATCTCCGTTTCTTAATCCGAGGCACACACAATCCAGACGCAGTTACGAGTGGGGGCCACAAGTAGAAAGCAGCACGGGAAATAAAACGATGCCGACAACAAAATCAAAAAAAGGCACAGCAACCGAGACAGACCCGCAGCGCATGTACGAAGAGGGGCTTGAACTGCTTAAGAAAAGAGCGAACGAACTCCGATCAGAACGTACACGAATGCAGAAACGGCTCCAGTATCTTGAACAACGTTAGCACAAGCACAGATAAAATAAGAATGGAAATAAGATGCGATTATCTCTTCGTCTTTGGGAAGCTGTAAGTAGTAATTCTTATTTTAAATATATCAGTCTCATTGCATTTCTCTTAGGAATCTTGGTTCTTGCATTCTGCATTCGCCTCCAAGGCAGAGAACGTATTCCTGATGGACAGTTCACGTCAAACGACGCGTATCTCTACTATTGGCAGGCACAAAACATCAGCGAACACGGACACCTACCCCCGGTTGATGAACGCAGATGGATACCAAATGGCAGGGACAACACGCAACTCCTTTCACTATACGCTTATGTTCTTGCCTATACACACAAAGCTATAACACTCTTTTTTTACGACGTATCACTTTATCAGGTATGTCTTTATCTCTCAATTATATCCTTTGTTATCGGTCTTGGAATCCTTACCGTTTTTCTCATAAAAACTTACGATTTAGGATTTGCTACAATTGTCGCTATCCTACTCGCAACGCTCCCAGGAACCATAGATAGAAGCACCATCGGATTTAGCGATAGAGATGCCTGGTGCTGGATGATCGGTATACTTGCAATTACTACCTATCTCTGGAAAGAGCAAATGCAACACGGAAAACAGAGATGGATTGCAACGGCTATTGCGGGATTCACTGTCTTTTTGGGTGGCCTTTCCTGGGAGGGATTTGGTTTCTTCCTGATCGTAATAATGTCCGTGGAACTCTGGAAATTCTGCACTACTGATGCTGAAGATAACCTAAAAGAATATATACTCTGGATACTCATGTTTGTCCCTTGGCTTTTTTTAATCAGTCCTGCGTATCGGAGCGGTTACAGATATTCAACATACATTGGCACCCTTATGCTTGTGCCTCCCCTCGTGATTCTTGCACTCAAAAGCATCAAATACTTGTGTCTCCGTTTTGTTACAGAATTACAACCTCATTCGCGAAAATTCACATGGGGACTCACACTGATCAGCATTAGCATAGGTGTAATCTATATATTATTACAATATAAGACTTTTGCAGTGACCGCATTTCCATTTAAGGAAAACCGATTAATGCAGATTATTGGAGAATTAGCAGATCCTGATTTGAGATATTGGGTTGGACGATACGGCAGCATTTTTGTTTTGGGCAGCATCGGCTTCATCGCAGCATCCCTCCAACATTGGAAATGGAATGCCTTCACTTTGGCGTTTGCTCTCTTACTTCTCAGTGCAGCAGTTTTCTTGCATCACCCTATCACCCATTGGATAGGTCACAATTCGGCCAATCTCCTCTTTGTAGCATCCTTACCATTGACAGCTATCGGGATTAGCATTGCCGCTACACGAAAACAGACATCTAAAAATGAACTTGCCTTACTTGCAACGCTTGTTTGGTTCATCTTATGGGTTAGTCTCTCACGTAATGGGAAAAGGTACGACTTCTTTATTGGGGTTCCACTTGCCTTGGGAACAGCGTTCCTAATGCGATATATCACCGCATCTTTTAACGTAAATTTAAAATTCGGGGGACGTACTCTCCATCCAAAACTTATCACGGCATTATTCACCACTGCAATGCTAACACTACTCCTTTTTTGGAACCCCGTCGGCGGACATGCTACACGATCTCTTCACATCGCAAAAAAACAAAATATATACCCCGAAAATCAAAACATCATGCACGCGTATAAATGGATAAAAACGCAACTCCAGCCTGACAAAACAATTATGGCCGCACAATGGGATTATGGAACACAACTCAATGTACACAGCAACGTGAAAACAATAACGGACCCAGATCACTATCTACCCCATTGGGTTCATCTCTATTACCGACATGTTTACTGTGCACAGTCCGAAACGGAAGCTTTATATTTTCTAAAAACACATAACGCAACACATCTTATGCTTACCAGTGCAGATTTTATATCCAGGGCGGGAAAAAACTCTTTTGTTGGAAGTGATTTGTCTTTTGACAGACATTTTAATCTTTACCCACTTTTGTATTTACCTACAGCTCCCGGAACACAATACGCACTTGCACCACAGAGACAACCCATAGACACTTTTACACCAAACACAGATTTGACTTTTATAGAGATTAAAGGCACATCTACCGAAAAACTTACAGCTATCGCACATTTCAAAAACGAAGAAACAGAACAGATACCTTATGTCGCATTCCACGGAAGCAAACGGATCCTATCCGAACAAACAGATAAAACAAAAAAAGGCGGGATGCTGCTGAAATTTGATACAAAAGGGATTCTCCGAAACGCTTTTTATGTCCCGAAATCGGATGGAATAGTATCGCATTTAAACTCTTTATACGCGGTGAACACTCCGAAGTATTTGAAAACATCTATACCGACAATTCAAAAGAAAAAAATAGACCGACAGACGTACAAATATGGAAAATAAACTATCCGGAACATATCAAAGCACACCCAAAATATCTCGCGACAGAATAGCGACAAAGGAATCTTATGAAAAATAAAAACATTGAAGTCTCTGTTGTCATGCCATGTCTCAACGAGGAAGAAACCCTCGGCATTTGCATTCAAAAAGCACAACGCACACTTGACGCTTTAGGCATCGTGGGCGAAGTCGTTATTGCCGATAACGGATCAACCGATGCATCCGCTGAAATTGCAGAACGCCTCGGTGCAAGCGTCGTTCATCAACCTACACGCGGGTACGGTGCCGCATACCTTGCAGGACTTGCAGCAGCGCAAGGACAATACATTATCATGGGAGATTCTGATGATACCTACGATTTCACGGATTTAGAACGGTTCATCACACCGCTTCAAAATGGATACGATCTGGTCATCGGAAATCGGTTTAAAGGTAAGATACTTCCAGGGGCAATGCCGTGGGCAAGACGTTATATCGGGAACCCGATCCTGTCAGGAATGCTGCGCGTCCTGTTCGGCACATACATTTCAGATTCACACTGCGGGATGCGATCATTCACTGCCGAGGCATACAAACGGATGAATTTGAAAACAACCGGCATGGAATTCGCTTCTGAAATGGTCATAAAAGCGGTAGAAACAGATTTAAAGATACTTGAAATCCCTATCACCTACCATCCGCGCGACGGCGAGTCTAAACTCAACGCTATTAGAGATGCGCTCCGACATATCCGATTTATGCTGAAGTCCAAATTTTCCCGCCGCAGGACAGATTAATCCTTCCAAATCTGAATTAACAGCTATTCTTGGATCTGACATTAAAAACCATAAACACATATCATCAAAATCGTTAAGAAACTAAACGATTTCTGCCCAGTTTCAAATTTTCTTGACAAACAAACTAAAATTACATATAATAGAATCAGAATTAGTGAAAATGCCGTATAACTTAAAAACATAAAAGGGAGAAAAAAGCATGGCAACCACGGTTCGCTACAGAGATGGTGTCACAATTTTGGAACCATCAGGAAAAATTATGGGTACCGGGGTATCGGAACTAAGAGAGGTAATTACAGCTGAGGTAGATGCCTCTGATACACCGAGAATTCTAATAGACTTTGAAAAAGTCAATATGATGGATAGTTCCGGTCTTGGAACACTCATGGGTGCCCATGTCACAATCACTCGACAAGGTGGCAGGGTTGGTGTTCTCAATGTCGGCAAAAATATCAAAAACCTAATTGTGCGGAGTCGGCTTGCGAGTATCTTTGAGCACTTCAACACCGAAGATGAAGCTGTCTCGGCTTTAAGCAGCGAGACTTAGCATACAATTTATAATCGCAGCAACTTGGAGGCTGCACTAATGGCGATCACTCAATCAGAGCGGGATGGCGTATTGATTTTCAAACTTGAAGGTAGGATTATAGCGCCCGATGTCCAAGATTTAACAAATGTCGTTCAAAACGCTCTTTCACAGGTAAATGACTCACCGAAACTCGTCTTTGATTTTAAAGACGTTACCGGCATGGATAGTTCTGGGCTTGGCGCGTTGATGAAAATCTATGCTGATATCCATCCGCGCGATGGAACAATTGCTGTGATTAATGTCAATAAACATGTGAAAAATCTCATTGTCATGGCGAGACTCATCACTGTCTTCCGTAACTTTGAGACCGAAGACGAAGCAATTTGGGCATTATTGAATCCACCATCCGAATCACCACATTAATTGTTGTAAAGGTTATCTCATGATAAAAAATATCCTCGTTTCCATAGGCGATACCGATTATGAAAGAAACGCCTTTGATTACGCAGGACAACTTGCAGTTCTTTTAGGAACACACCTCTCTTGTGTTTTTTTTCAGGATAGTGCTCACGGTGGAAGCACAGAAGTCGCGGAAACAGTGCTGCGCCGAACCGAAAAAGAATGTGCACTTTACGATTTTTTAGATTACCATATAGAAGCTGTCGCAGGCAACCCGCGGCAGATGATTTGTCAAAAGGCGCATTCCGCTGATTTAGTCGTGGTGGGACTCCCCGAAGATATTAAAACGCGCGGTTTAAAACTCATTCAAAACCAAATTGATGATGTCCTCGCACATATTACTAAGCCTATTATCGTCGTCCACGAACAGTGCACCTTATTACGCAAAATTTTAGTTGTTAATCATGGGGATATTTATTCTGATCACGTACTCTCACTCTCCGCAGAAATTGGCGAATTGACTAAGGCCGACATTCTCGGTTTAGCACTTTCAAATACTACCCAAGAGGCAACAGAGATAAAACAGCAGATGGAAGCTTATCTGCAATTCTACGATGTCCCAACGGAATTTCTGACTGCCCTCGGATTTACAGTAACAAACATCTTGGAAAACGCGGAAGCAAACGATTGCGACCTAATCGCCCTCAGTGCCAGTCATCACGGACGATTGTATGAGATGGTTTTCCAGAGTACTACACAGACCGTCGTTAAACTTGCCAATCGTGCCGTTTTGGTAACCAAATAATGGGGAACCTACATGGCATCTGAAACTTTTAAAAACCTCCCTTTTTTGCAGCTGTCATCGGATATGTTTGGATATATCCATCTTGACGGTAAACTTGTCCCACTCAATCCTGCATGGGAACAAATCCTCGGTTTTACTCACCCAGAACTCCAAGCGCGGCAGTGGATGGAACTTGTTCACCCTGATGACCGACAACCTACGTCGGCGCAATTCTCGAAATTGAGTGCAGAAAACTGTGATACAATCTCTTTTGAGAATCGTTTTCTGTGTAGTGACGGCGAGTACAAGAGATTCTTGTGGTCAGCACAGTCTGATCCAGAACATCCTCGCTATTGTGTTGTTGCTAAGGATATAACGAGACAAAAAAGGATTGAGGCAAAACTCCGTGAAAATGAAAAAAGGTTTAAGCAATTAGCGCAAACCCATGCACAAGAAAGTGATTTCCTCCACACCCTCATGGATAATGCCCCCGACCATATCTACTTTAAGGATATTGAAAGTAAATTTATACGCATTAATCGGTCCCTCGCAAATCGATTCGGTCTCAAAAATCCGACAGAAGCCATAGGCAAAAGCGACTTTGACTTTTTTACGCGCGAACATGCACAACAAGCATATCAAGATGAACGAACGGTCATTGATACTGGAAAACCAATTGAGGGTAAGCAGGAAAAGGAAACCTGGCCAGGCGGACAAGATACATGGGTATCTACCACAAAAGTCCCGATTCGAGATAGAAGTGGACGCATCAAAGGGACATGCGGTATTTCTCGAGACATCACAGAGTATCATAGTGCAGATCAGGCGCTTCGCGATTCTGAGGCAAAATGGAGGTCCTTGGTTGAAAGTGCTCCTGACATTATTGTGACACTTGACCTTGACTACCGATTGCAGTTTATTAATCGGGTTCCGGCAGGTGTTAACCTCACAATAGAGGATATCGTTGGGGAAAGTATTTTTGATTTTCTGACCGATGAGCATCATGATGGATTTCGACAGGCATGCCAACAGGTTATTGAAACAGGTGAAGTGGCAGGCTATGAAATTCAGGGAAGAATCAGTCAAAATTGGTACGCGTCTTGGATTGCGCCCATTAAACGCGACAGCAAACTTGTTGGGTTCGTTATGACTTCAACAAATATTACAGACCGAAAACAAGCAGAAACAGAATTGCAAGAAAGCGAACAACGTTTTCGGCGTGCTGTACTCAATGCACCTCTACCGATTATGATTCATGCAGAAAACGGAGAAGTTATTCTTATCAGTCGTGCCTGGACAGAACTTACTGGGTATACATCTGAAGAGATGACAACTGTTGCCAAATGGTTAGAACAAGCGAACAGTGAAATGAGCGAGCAGATTCAAGAATATCTCGTACAGGTTAATCAAAAGAAAGAACGGAGCGCGCCAGAACAATACGAAATTATGACGAAGGCAGGCAAAAAACAGATATGGGAATTTAGTTCCTCTTTACTTGGCATCCAACCTGATGGACAACGGATTATCATTAGCATGGCACTTAACAACACTGATCGTATAAAAGCACAACATGCCATGCAAAGTGCAAAGGAAACAGCTGAATATGCGAGTAGAGCAAAAAGCGATTTTCTCGCCAACATGAGCCATGAATTGCGTACTCCTTTGAATGCTATTATTGGGTTCGCTGAAATTCTCAGAGATGAACTTGTCGGCCCTGTTAACGATGAACAGAAGGAATGTGTCAACGATATTCGCATGAGTGGACAACATCTACTTGAAATGATTAACGATATTTTGGATCTCTCAAAGATTGAAGCTGGGAAAATGATCTTACAACTTGAGGAATTTGCTATTGTTGACGCGGTTGAGGAAGTTAACGCTATCATCAAAGCTCTTGCTCTCAAGAAGAACATTGAACTTACGTTGACGTGCCAGCAAAATGTCATGATTCATGCAGATCGCGTCAAAGTGAAGCAAATATTTTACAATTTGCTTTCAAACGCTGTCAAGTTTACGCCAGAAGACGGCAAAGTAACAACGCAACTGGAAGTTACGCCTACCGATCTACAAGTCAAAGTCATAGATACTGGAATAGGAATTGCCGAAGAAGATCGAATGAAACTTTTTGCACCTTTTACACAAATAGACACTTCCAAGTCGAGACGATATGGTGGGACTGGACTCGGTCTTGCATTGACACAACGTTTGATTGAGTTACATGGCGGACAAATCCATGTAACAAGCGAAGAGGGAAATGGAAGTACTTTCTCCTTTAATATACCAACGACTCAGATAGGACAAAAAACTAATTGATAAATCTCGGCCTAAATTGCTGTCCTTTGCCAATGTTCTCTTATTCTACTACTGCTTAGTCAAGTGCTAATTGATAGGTCTTGAAAGTAGTCGCGATTCGGAGATCCCTCCTACCATAAGCAGCCCATCGGTAGGAGCGATCTCCGAATCGCGACGGACAATAATATGTTGACTAAGCACTACCTATAATCGCTAACCTTGGTGATTTTTTAAACAAAGCTTACCCTCTCGTTAAATTCTTGAAGCAATTTCTGCCATGTGTTTGGGCATAGGAGTTATGAGTTGAGTGCGGAGAGCCCGAAATCAATCTTAGTCATAGAAGACCAAGCGTTGAACCGAAAAGTTGTCCGTATTGTATTGCAATCTGAAGGCTATGAGGTTATAGAAGCGATCAATGCAGCCGAAGCTTTAGCGTGTTTAGAGGCAAATGTCCCCGCACTCATCCTAATGGACATTGCTTTGCCCGGACAGAGTGGTGAAGAATTGACCCGCCAAATTAAAGCTGATCCAGAGAAGTGCAGCATACCGATTATTGCATTAACTGCCGCAGCAATGTCTGGCGACCGTGAACGACTCCTTAAAGCAGGTTGCGACGATTACCTCAGCAAGCCGATTGATACACAAGAACTTTTAGAACGTGTGGCACACTATCTTGAAGGAAGTGCAACATGAATACCCAAGAATCCACAAAAATTCTTGTTGTTGACGATGAACCTCGCAACGTCAAAATTCTTCAGATCCAACTTGAGTCGCGCGGTTACATCGTCCTCACTGCTGGCGATGGTGCTGAGGCATTAGAAGTTATCAAGGACGAAACGCCTGATCTTATCTTGTTAGATATTAACATGCCCAGAGTAGATGGGTACGAAGTGTTAGCAAAGGTGCGCGCAGATAAGACGACAGAATTTATCCCTATCATCATGATAACCGCCCTGCGCGATACAGAAGAAAACCGAATTAAGGCAGTTGAAGCTGGTGCAGACGATTTTATAGAAAAACCTTTTAATAGTTTTGAAGTGTTGGCTCGGATTAAATCCCTCTTACGCATTAAGCTTTATCACGACACTCTTGAACAACACAATGCTCGTTTGGAGATGGAACTTCAGATGGCGCGAAGTGTTCAAGAAATAATAATTCCGCAGAACGGTTCTCAAGATTTGGCAGGATTTCGCACAGCTTCATACTGTCGTCCTGCGCTTGCGGTCGGTGGTGATTTTTTTGATCTATGGGAGATTGATGGAGATCGGATAGGTGTCTTAATTTCTGATGTGATGGGGCATGGTGCTTCTGCTGCTCTCGTCACTGTGTTTATCAAAACAGTTTTAACGGAACATCGGGAACATATAGAGAATAATCCTGCTCAGCTCTTACACATCCTCAACACACGTTTCAACGATATAATTAGTTCCCGTCTATTTATGTTTGCCACTGCGTTCTGTGGTGTTTTTGATCTAACGAAAAAAGAACTCGTTTGTGCTAATGCCGGCCATCCGTTTCCGTTTTTGCAACACGAATTGCAATCAAACTGTGAAGCGATCACTGACAAACATACCGGAAACGGTTTGGGTATTCGGAGAGAATCTGTATACGAAAATTGCTACTACCCGTTTGATTCTTCAAGTAGAGCCTTTTTCTACACCGATGGTGTCTATGAAGTTAAAAATCCACAGGGTGAAGAATTTTCTGTAGAACGACTCCAAAACGTGGTAAAGATGTGCAAGGGAGAATCGCCAGCGCAACTTATCCAATGTGTTTCTGATGCTATCACTGAATTTACAGACACTCGTCCCAATGAGGATGACTTAACACTTATTGCAATTCAGGGTTAATTTTCACCTATTTTGACATCTCGATAGAAAATAGCAGTCACATCTGTTCCCCCAACCGCATTCGCTTCCAATTTATGAACATCAGTGAGACATTTTATTAAGTACAGACCATGCCCGCTTTCACCCGCGGGAGAGCGCTGCTCTTGAATCTCTGCTAATCTCTCAGGTGTTATCCAATCCTGCGTGTTACTTCCGCCTTTATCTCGGACGACAATTTCAAGTGTGCGCGTGTCCACAGAAATTTGCAATTGAATTCCACTCGATACACACGTGGACCCGTGATAAACTGCGTTGCTACACATTTCGTCAAGAGCGAGCTGAACATCTGCTATCCGTTTCTTGGAAAATTTTAGCGTTTCACACAACTTTCCGATAAACGCCCGTACCGATTCGAGGTAATACACGTCGCTCGGCACCTTCAACTCAATATGGGATTTCTCCATGGGCTAACACCAGTTTTTCTTTTTTTATGACATTGATTAAAAAGCCGCAATTGCGCTCTTCTCAGATTCATAAATTTCAACAACACTGGAAGCCCCTATAAGATTAAAGGTCCGGGTGAGGGTTGCAGCTAAATTGCATAGTTTGAGGTCACCACCGTTTTGGCGGAGTCGTTTTGCGATGCCTACTAACGTCCCTACTGCAGTACTGTTGATGTGGTTAACTTCGCTGAAATTCACAACAACCTTATTTACCTTTTCCATCAAAAGATTCTCCAGAACTTTCCGCAAATCCGAGGCAGCGTAACTGCTTAAGTCGGTTTTTACATCAATGATTTTGACATCCGCATTCTCCCGAGTGGTTATAAATTCGGTACCGGTCATAAAAGTCACCTTCCGTAGTTAAAATCCGTATCTACCATTTTAGTTTAGATTCATAAAAAAATCAAGCATTTTTTAAATTTAACCTACACTCCGCAGTTATGGATCTGGAAAATAAACATTTTTGACTTCTATTCCTAATATGTTGATAATCTTAGACTGTA
>JAGWBU010000056.1:0-13634 GCA_021295735.1 Candidatus Poribacteria bacterium
TTTCCTTCTTTTGAGAGTGGGAAAATGTAATCATAATAGAATAGTATACACCATTTTATAAAAATGCGTAAGTCCTGACTATTTCTTAGGTTTTTCAAGAATTTGCTTTAGGAATTCAACACTTTTTTTAGATTTCCGAGAGTTTACTTTAGCGTCATCGCCCTTCTTTTCTTCAGCGACATGGAAGATGAAGTCGTTACTGAACATCCCGTCCGGATTTTGGATCTGGAGTAAGTGCATACCAACTTCTGGCAATTTTTCTAATTTAACGGTGAAATCTAAGTCAAAAAACTTTCCTTGTTGAGAGGTAATGGTGCCATCTACTCGCCTTCCATTAACGTAAAGATGTGCACCTTCGTGGATGTGCCGACCACTGACTGTCATCGTGGTATTATCAGGTGACAGAACAGGAAAATCCTGATGTCCGCGTTGTGCTTCAATTGGCCCTAAAGTCCAAATCCCTGGCTGTGGATTATCAATACCCACCTTTGCGCCATGCCGCGCAGTAAAAGTGCCAACGAATTTACCATCAGAAGCGAACAAAACCAATTGTGCTCGGGTAAAGGTTTTGTGGTCATCATCTTTTTTGACATATTTACCCTCTTTGAACTGAAGTGTAACAGGTGTAGATTTGTCGCCATCAATGAGCACACCTTCGCCGAGAAGCATAATGCCGCCTTCCTTTGCAGATAGTTCCAATGTGTTCAATATGTCACGAGTAGGTCGGGTGAGGGCAGATTCCTTATTGAGTGTAACTTGCCGAGCGAAAGCACCGGAAAAACCGGTACTGCCTTCCAATACCATGTTCCAGACGGGGTCGAAACGTTTTCTGCCAGCCCACGAGAATTGCCATACACGTTGTTCAGGAATCCCACGTTCTGCAACCCGTTGATAGAAATCAAAATCAATTAAGTTTAGTCTTCCCTGTGGAAGGATAAGCCAACGGTCATAAGCACCGCGCCATGTGGGGGCTTCCATTCCGGTCCCTGGTGTGTTGGTACTCACCCAAAACGGCATGCGATGGCAGTCACCGCAGACATTCGGTTCAGGTTTTCCTTGTAGGTCACCGTCAATATGAAATAACTTGAATCCTTTTTGTGCTTCGTTTGACAAAACGTTTGTGTAGGCACGTCTTTGTGCGGGTGGATAGAGAACATTCAGTAGGAATATTGCCAAATCGTCACGTTCAACTTTTGTCAACGCGCCACGTTTGCCCTCATCATTTTCAACCGCAACACCTACCATGCTCATCGTCGTAGCAAGACTTCCGTCTATAAGATGTCGAACACTACTTTCCGGGTTGCCAAGGATGCTGTTGGGTTCAACTTTTTTATAAACGTTCGCGCTGTTATTGCCTCCGTAAGGGTCACCAGGAATACCATCCCAGTGATAAGGTTCAGTGTCGCGCAAGCCACGGACAGGCATCGTTGAACGCGGCATAATCTGTTTCGCACCTGTGACAATCGGTGTTTCTAATACCCAGAGCAGTTGATCGGTATGTCCATCAGGATGGCAACTTGCACAAGAAAAAGTGCCGGTAGTAGATGCATCGGCATCGTTGAAGACGATTCGTCCACGCTTAACGGCGGGATGTGTAGGGTCTTCTAGTGGAATACTCTCAACTGCCTCTGGACGAATGAGATCTGACAGATTGACGAGGGATACCGTGTTTGCCACCGCATTGAAAACCCAAGCACGGGAAGGTTTACCTTCAACATTAGACTCAAGTGCAATGCCTCGCGGCACCGCGTCAACATCAACGCGCCCAAGAATCTTCCCGCTGGCAGCATCAACAGTAAAGAGTTTATCTGACCCTGCCGCAGATACAACCAACGTGGTATCGTCATCACTGATTTGAATCGCAAAAGGTGTTGCTAAGGCCTCACCTTGTTTCGGATGCTCTGGTGGCAATGGTTCAAGATCAATAAAATTTGGCTCTTTAGCAGAATCGCTGTTGAAACTGACGCTTGTAATCTGGTTCAAAAATGCCCTATTCTCCAACTCTGCCAGACCATGATTTTTTGTTCCTGACAAACCGTTGGCATCGTTACGAGCGTCTGTCTGCGCAATGAATACTTGTCCTTTGGAATCAACTGTCAAGCCATAAAGCAGTGTGCCGAGTGTGTCAACAGTCTCAACGAGTTCGTCTGTCTTAGTATCAAAAACGTACAAGTCACGGTCCGGCACCTTGGGATGTTTGATGATGTCTAACACTGCCCCTATTGACAGAACATTATTTTTGTCAATGACATGTTTTTGCGCATCAAAAGTAATCATTTTGCCATCAATCGGACCGGGAGCACCTGAAAGCTGCGTTTTGTTGTTAGACTCAAAAGGAATGACGTAGAGGCGATTCCCACGGACGGTGATAGCGCGCGGGTCTTGCGCTGTGATGTCAAGTCTTTTGTCCACTTGGCGTGTGGTTACGTTGATAATGGCAATCTGATTTTCGGAGGAGAGGGCAACATAGGCTTTCTCATTACTGGCAAAAGCGATGCCTACAGGTTCGTCAAAACGGGTGGCACGGGTTTCGGGGTCAAAGTCCTGTACCGTATCAATAATCTGAAGCCACGTCGGACTCGTCGAATTTGTATCGATAACGCTTACCGAATCCGAAACATGATTCGCTACCCACACCTCTTTACCATCGGGACGGACAGCAATACTGACGGGATCAATTCCGACGTTGATACGTTTTACAATGGCATGCGTGTCGGTGTCAATGATGTCAACTGTATCTGCGGGTGTATTCACGACAAAAACATAGCCATCGCTTATTACAATTGGTGAAGCGTGTGGACTCATGAACGTGGGATGTCCAACGTTGTCGTCCGGGTGGTAAGTATCAACTGCTATATCAGGTTTGTGTGCTGTGTTTTCTGATTGAGGAATTTTCTGTGCGATGCTCGATACGTAAAGCAAGGCTATTAACATTAAAATAATAATCAGTTTTTTCATCATAATTTGTCCGTTGTTGTCTTTAGGAAGTTATCTCATAAATCGCTTTTTAGCGCGTGCCGGTATTATGAGATTAGATGTTTTTGTTGGATATACGCCTAGTTGAAACTGTAACGTCAGTATAACATAAAATATACTCTCTGTCCAATTTTCCAAGTCTTGAATTCTTTGTCGCTGGTGTGTTGATTTACGCCGTGGGCAACTTCGCTATTTGGTTTTATCTGTAGGTTTAAATACAGAAGCAATGTCCCACACAAGCACTGTGCCATCTTCGCTCTCACTTGCCAAGGTGTGCCTGTCTGAGTTGAATGACAGGTGAACTACTTGCTTTGTATGTCCTATGAGTATTTTCTTTCGCTCTCCTGTGAACGCATTCCACAAATAGATAGGTCCCTTCCACATACTACAAGCAAGAATACGACCATCCGAACTGAAAGCGACATCCCCAACAGCATCAAATTGATTTGGTAAATCTTGAAGGACGAACGTTTGTCGTTGCTCACCAGTGGCTATATCCCACATCCGGATAGTTTTCTCATTCGCGCTGCTGGCTAACATGCTACCATCTGGACTAAAAGAAATAGATAGAATACTATCAGTATGTCCAGTAAGAGTATGCTTCTGCTCTCCTGTCGCAACATCCCATAAGCCAATCTGAAGATAATTGGTGCGTGATACTCCTTTGAGCTTAGGCAGCACAGTTGCCACCGTCTGAAAATCTGGACTAAGTTTTGAAAAGTCGTTATTTATAGTCTCAGCACCTGATATAATTGTTGTTTTCTTTTGTTTTCCAGTAGCAACATCCCATAAGCGGAAAGTGCCATTCCAAGTTTGGCTGACAAGTGTCTCTCCATCCGCGCTGAATGCAATTTTAAAAAGACCTCCAGTGTGTCCCTTAATAACCCTCTTACGTTTACCTGAGGGTATATCCCACAAGCGAATAGTCCCGAACAGACCTCCACTTGCGAATGTTTTCCCATCCGGACTGAACGCAAGCGTGAATAAAATTTTTCTATGTCCTTTGATCGTTTTCTTGTATTCACCCGTTGCAACATCCCATAAACGAACGGTTTTATCGGCACTTGCTGTTGCGAGGATTGTGCCATCCGGACTAAATGCTACATCCTGAATGGACTTCTTATGTCCTATAAGTGTTTTCTTATGCTCGCCTGTTGCAGCGTTCCACAGATCAACTGTTTTATCTTCTTTATCTTTTTGAATTGCTAAAATCTTTCCATCTGGACTGAGCAATACTGTCTCAAAACCAGTTGTGTGTCCCGTGATTGTATGCTTTTGTTTGTCTGTAGCAACATCCCATAGATAGAGGGGACCTTGTTCACTCCAAATCGCTAAAGTCTTCCCATCCGGACTAAATGCCACCGTCTTGACTGGAGATGTGTGTCCCGTGATTGTTTTTTTAAGCACACCTGTGGCGACATCCCAAAAACTAATAGTATTGTCTCCGTTTGGACGCGCGAGAATCGTTCCATCCGGACTAAACGCTACCATAGAATCATAATTCCGATCTACTTGAATTGTATGTTTGTGTTTGATTGGTACAACATCCCATAGGTGAATGGTTTGATCAGAAACAACACTTGCAAGCGTTTTGCCATCAGGACTAAATAAAAAAAACGAAACAGTATTTGGATGTTCTATGATAGTTTGCTTTTGTTCACCTGTTAGAACATCCCATAGTCTGATAATCCTATTATTACTTTCGCTTGCAAGTGTCTTACCGTCTGGACTGAACACAGTGTTTGAGAGCGAATAGCCTTGTGAGACAGATTTCTCAAGCTTACCTGTCGCTACATCCCAAAAATCCAAATTACGATAATCTGCCGCACTTACTAACGTTTGTCCATTGTCAATGAATGAAAGACTACTAATTGACCACATCCGCTCTTTAATAAAGGATTGCTTGTGGGTACCAGTAGACACACCCCACAAATGAATGGTTCCGTTCTCATCCCCACTTGCGAGGGTTTGGCTATCTGGCGTGAATGCAATATCAGATATCTCTGCCGAATGTCCCGGAAGAAATGATTTCGTCTTACCACTATGCGCATCATAGAGCCAAATACCAATAGAACTGACAACCGCCAAGACATTTCCATCAGGGGAATACTGCATCATTTTTACAGCCCCTTTACCGAACCGTGCTTTCACGCCTTCCGGCAAATGCCATTGCGGATTATCAGGAACAAATATTTCTGGTTCAGGTTGGTCTTGTGTTAAAAAAAGGCGCAGAATCAAAAAAATAGAAACAATACTGAGAATCAGAATAACAGGAACGAGTACCTTTTTCATCTGAGGATCTCCTATTGAAATACCATCTCTGAAAGCATAGGATTACTGTGTGCTGTGCATTGCGTTTGCTATCGTCGGGGCTGAACGATACATCACCAATTCTGAATCTTGGCACTGTGAGCGTGCGCTTTTGTTTACCAGTAGCAATATCCCACATTCGAGTGGTGCCGTCCGTTCCACCACTCGCAATTATGCGACTATCTGGACTGAATGACATGCCTAAAATTAATCCAGTATGTCCTGAGAGAAGGGCACGTTCTTCACCGCTGTGTGCATCGTAAAGCCAAATCCCCATAGAACTCATAACGGCTAATACATTACCATCCGGAGAATACTGTAACCTAATAATGCTTCCTTTGCCGATGCGTGCTTTCACTCCTTCAGGTAGATGCCACTGTGGAGAATCATAGCAACGAAATGTTTCCGTAACATCTCTGGCTGAAATAGGAAGCGGAATCAAATAAAACGAAATAATACCAAGGATTAAAAAGGTAATGAACAGTGTCTTTTTCATCTGAAACTTCCTTTTGACACTTGCAAACTGTAGGGACGATGCCCGTCCCTACAGTTTTCAGGAGCTGACTAACCGATAGAAACCTTCGTTTTCTCTTTCGCCGATTCATACGTGGCTAAGACAATTGCTACGGCATGTTTGCCGCCTCTGCCATCAATCATTGGGGTTTTGTTGTCCCGGATGCATTCGACAAAATGTGTGAGTTCGCCGACGACATGGCTCGGACCGGAGCGGTCAGGAACGACTTCCTGCCAGTCGCCACCACGTTTTTTGAGATATGCAAGATCCGCTGCCATGTCAAGACGTAGTGACCCTTCGGTGCCGTCAATGATTGTTTCATTTGTGCCGCGGGCACCGAGGAAACCACCCCAACGGAGAATACCGACGGTACCGGTATCGTAACGGATCAGTGAAACAGTATAATCCTCCCAATCATCATGTCCAGAGAAGCTACCGACTTCCGCTGCGACGGTGAGTGCGGTGCCTCCGAACCAATTGATTAGGTCGGATTTATGAATGCCATTTTCTAACAATCCACCAACGGTGCCGTACCAACTATCCGGTCTACCGCGTGGCGCATTATAGGGACCAGTATAATCAGTTTCTATATATACGACATCTCCGATGTCACCGTTATCCACCATCTTCCTACCGAGTTCGTGCACAGGATAGAAGCGGAGAACTTGACCGACCATGAGATGTGTGCCAGCTTTGTCCGATGCTTCGATCATTTTGTCCGCCTCATCAAGTGTTAAAGAGAGCGGTTTTTCACAAAAGGCGTGTACGCCTGCTTCTGCAGCGTCAACGACAACTTCGGTATGTGCTACAGGCGGCGTCGCCACAACGACACCGTCAACAAGTGGTAAGAGTTCTTGATAGTCTTGGAATGCACGGATGTTGTGCCTTTCGGCGACAGCTTTTGCAGCGTCGATCCGTAAGTCTGCTACACCTACAAATTCACAATTTTCTACGTTGGGAAGTGAGTTGCAATGGCCATTGCCCATGCCACCTACTCCAATAACACCTATTCGAATCATAATTATATTCCTTTTTTAAAAAGGGTAATACGTTGTTATGCAGAGAATTTACCTTAAAGTGGGATTGATGTCAATTGGTTTATGGCTACTGGTGTTAGTGCTTGCTATATCTGGTGTGCCTAAACAAATGGCAGGATAGATTCCTATCCTAAGGTTAATCAAGAGGTTTTCGCTTCTTTACTAACCATAACACAATCGAAACGGATATCGCAATACCGAAACCAAATAGCATTAAATTTGTGTGAGTAGAGATTCTGTTGCCAAGGTAGGTATAAACAACGGTTGCGGGAAGTTGACCGATGCCAGTGGCAAGCCAGAAACCGATGAACTGTATCCGTGTCAATCCTGCGGCATAGCTGACAACATCGAATGGGATATACGGGATAAGGCGGGCAATCAGGATTGCATAGTTACCGTATGTTTGAATGAACTGATCGGTTTTGTTGACAACGGGTTGACTGACGATTCGAGCAACATGTTTAGCACCGAGAAAGCGGGCAATGTAGAAGCAGAGAGCAGCACCAAGCATAGCACTGCTCCAAGATAGGAGCATACCCCACCAGAATCCGAAGAGCGCACCGTTCGCTATTGTGATGAGGAACGCAGGCAACGGCGCGATGACACTCTGAAAGATCATGAGAGTCGCTGAAATGAGCGGAGCAAACAGCCCGTAACCTGCGATATATTCACGGACTGTTTCAATGTTCCGGAATGCTGCGATCAGTTCAAGAAGAAATCCTTGAATCTGCCTAAAGAATAGTATCAGGCAGAGAATTGCGATTCCAACTATGACGAATGTGAATGTTTTACGGAGATTTTTTTTGGACATTTATTGATAGTCCAGAAATGTCGTAGATTAGAGTTGCAAAACTTGTTCACAGGAGGCAACTACTTAACCCATAAGTTCTCTACCAATTATTCATCTTGCTGAATAGCACGAATCAATGCCTGACTCATTCGGTCGCGAAGTACTTGTTGTCGTTCCTCAGACCATTGATAAAAACCTTCACCTGACTTCACTCCGAGCTTATCGGATTCAACCATTTTTCTGAGGAGCGGATTGATTTCCGGAGAACTGTTCAAGTCTTTGTAGAGTTCTTCAAAGGCATCAAGCACCAAATCCCATCCTGCAAGTTCAAAGACTTCAAATGGACCTGCGACACTGAGTCTCCTACCAAAGCTGTTGCGTACAACAAGGTCAACCGTTTCAGCACTGGCGATGCCCTGCTCTACAATTGCAAACGCTTCTCGAATGAGTGCGGCTTGTAGCCTCGGCCCTACAAAACCGAGTGCCTCTTTTTCAATAATCGCCGGTGTTTTGCCAATGGAGGTAAGGAGATCAAACGTCACAAACAAGGTTTCATCGGATGTATCAGGGCTGCGAATTAGTTCAACAAGCGGAATCAGGTAAGGTGGATTAAAATAGTGCGTATTAAGTATCTTATCGGTGCGTTTCGTGTTTGCACCTATCTGGCTGGGCATTAGTGCTGTTGTGTTGCTCGCCAAGATTGTATGCGGTTGACACAAAGTATCTAATTCCGCAAAAATCTGCTGTTTTAGGGGTAGATTCTCGGATACAGCCTCAACGACAAAATCAGCAGTTTCCACGGATGTAGCGAGTTCGGCTGTGGTCTGAATACGCCGCATCGTTTCAGGGATGCTTGTCTTTTCAATAACACCGTTTTCGGCGAGTAGTGTTAGGTTTTTGCCAATCTGTACGCGGGCATTATTTAATTTTTCTTTGGTAATGTCATGAAGTTTAACATTGTATTCCGCACATGCGAATTCTTGTGCGATGCCGTGTCCCATCAATCCTGCACCGATTACGGCAATGTTTTTGATCTTTTTGTTAGACAATTTTATGCTCCAATAACAATAGTAAATTCCCCGCGCGGTTCAGTAGACTGGAATTTTTCCAGTGCTTGGCTGATATTTCCGCGAAAAATCTCTTCAAACCGTTTGGTCAATTCACGGGCAATGACAATGTTGCGTTCCCCCATCACATCAAGAGCATCCTCGAGAAAACGACGGAGCCGATGTGGTGATTCAAAGAGAATTAACGTTCGTTTTTCGTCTGCAAGTTGTGTTAATTGACGTTTCCGTTTTCCCGATTTTGGTGAGAGAAAACCTTCAAAGGTAAAGTTATGCAGCGGTAGACCCGACACAGCCGCCGCCGCAAGAATAGCCGATGGACCTGGTATCGGCACGATTGGTAAGGCTTCAGCGATGCATTCTTGTAGAAGCGGGTAACCTGGGTCAGAAATTATTGGCGTGCCAGCATCTGATACAAGGGCAACGGATTCTCCTGCTTTCAGTCGTGCGATCAATTTTTCGGATTTCGTCTGTTGGTTGCCTTCAAAATAACTTGTGAGTGGGGTTTTGATTTCATA
This sequence comes from Candidatus Poribacteria bacterium, assembly GCA_021295735.1. Lineage (GTDB taxonomy): Bacteria > Poribacteria > WGA-4E > WGA-4E > WGA-3G > MSPOR6. Next base: position 9,210 of record JAGWBU010000056.1, read on the forward strand.
GTGTGTTAACAATCTGCGTGTTTGTCGGGTGTCTTCAGCAGCAATAAGGTCAACCTCTTTGAGGATACGTAGTGCGCGTAGAGTGATGTCCTCTAAATTTCCGATCGGTGTGCTGACGAGGTAAAGGGTGCCGGTGACTATGTTGTGCATTGTTTTATCAGATATTAGGCATTCGGATATATCGCTTTTGTTATTGATAGGGTATTTTAGCAAAAGTTGTAGTTTTTAGCAAGAGGTGCGGATCAAAGACCAATAATATGTTCCTTGACATCAACATCTGTTTATAATATACTTATAATGGTTTTGCTTAGCTCACTCTATCAAGAGGGATTCCTGCTGTCACACAATACTATTTTTATCAAACTCACGTTAGGTCCAAGTAAATGCCCAAACAAAAAATTATTGTCCTCATACTTTTAACCTCTTTTTTTATTATCGAAACAGTTTCTACTGAACCCAGCGATTCAGGGACGTTTTGGCTTATGGTTGATACGACGCCTGATGCTGATGCGCAAGCGTTGTTTAACGCTTTAAACAAACTGTTAATAGAGAAAGGAAAGGTCTCTCGGGCTCACATACACAACCTTACAGGTGACCAAGCGACCAAAGATGAAATACAGATATTCTTGGCTGATATCGGCAACAGGAGCGGGAAAATAGATGCCTTTATCTTTCTTTATTATGGTGAAGTGTCTAAACTGCGTGGAGGAAACGCTATGTACCTTTCAACACAATCGGGAGAAACTATCCAAGATTCTGTTTTGAATCAATGGCTACAAGGGACAGGTGTGGATCGCACGCTTGTAATCGTTGATGGTTATGCAAACGAAGAGAATCTGGGCATTTACTATGCGAATAGAGAAACTCTTGGTACTGCGGCGCTAAACGTTATCCAACCTTCTACAGCAGGTAAGAATGCCTTTCTTGAGTCCCTGATTGATGCCTTGTCTCAACAAAAAATTGATGCAGATGATAACAGACACATCAGTATTATAGAAATATATCAACAGCTACAGACAAACACCGCTTTTGAACGCGCAATTTTCGCGCCCACAGGGAATGTTGAGGAAACGGTAATGAGACTCAGCCCTGCCATTAAAGTCACTACATTTCCAGACGGAGCGCAAATTCTACTAAATGAAAAAGAAAGTGGATTGACACCTAAGCTTTTCACAGACGGCTTACAGCAGGGAACCTATACTGTCTCTGTTAGAAAGGTGGGCTATAATAGTCCAGAGGCTAAAACTGCTGAATTGAAGTTAACACAAGGTGAAAGCGTAAATTTTGCTTGGGCACTCAAACCGATTTCAGTTTTTGGCACTGTTACCGGTCCCTCCGATGTGTCCGTTGTTGATACACAAATTTCAATTGATGGAACTGAATATGTCGCAGTTGTAGGAGAAGATGGAACTTATTCATTTCAAGACTGGCAAGCCTCAAATATGCTAACGCCAGGAACGAATTATACACTCTATGCAAAACAAGCGGATTTTTATCACGGTTCAGCAACTTTCACGTTTGATGGTTACACTGCGATAGAACAATCGATACAGTTAGTGAAAAAAACATGGTTTGAGATTGCAGAACTTGAATTTAGTCGGAATGACCATCAAAAAGCAGTAACAGCCTTCCAAAATGGTATTGAGTTGACGACAGATTTCCCACCGATGTCGGAAGATTTAACGGTCTTGTTGTTTACGACTTTTGCCGATGCTGTTGATCGTTCCAAAGTTCAAGATATTAAGTATTTTGTTGTCACAGCGAAATTAGCTGAAGCGTATCAACAGCCGGACCTTGTCAAAAAGTATTGGAAACAGGTAAAATTAAAAGCAGAAAAAGGGAGTACCGCTGCTAAATTAGCTGGACAGCGTTTGTGGCAGCTAAATCCTTGGCGCAATATTATTAATATCGGCATAGTCTGTCTGTTGGTTCTCATAATTGCCTCTGGTATATGGACATTCTACCGATACCGAAAATCTAAACAAACAGAGACAGAAGTAGATGCATAAAAACCTACCTAACATACTCTGGATATGTAGCGACCAACAACGATTTGACACCTTAGGTTGCTACGGAAACCCTTATGTCCAAACACCGAATTTAGACAATCTTGCCCAAGAAGGTGTACTATTTGAATACGCTTACTCACAGAGTCCTGTCTGCACACCGAGCAGGGCAAGTTTCCTCACAGGACGATACCCGCGTACAACACGATGCAGGCAAAATGGACAGGCAATTCCACCAGATGAAGTACTTGTGACGAAACTGCTCCAAGATGCTGGCTACATAAATGGGTTGGCAGGTAAACTTCACCTTGCGCCGTGCAATCCACGCTTCTGCAAAGGCACAGAACAGCGGATTGACGATGGCTACGACCAATTCTTTTGGTCGCACGATCCGAGTGATGCATGGTTTACACACGATTATATTCAGTGGTTAACAGATAAGGGGCTGCGCCGAGATAGCACACCGTTTGCCGATTCAAAATACGTCCGCGTGATTCCATCTGAGGAACACAGCCAGACAACTTGGAGTATTGAACGTGCAATGTCGTTCATCAGCAGCGCAGAACGGTTTAAGCAACCGTGGCTTTTCTCTGTAAATATGTTTGACCCGCACCATGCATTTGATCCTCCGTTAGCAGCATTAGAACGATACCGCGAAATATTAGACGATATTCCGTTACCGAACTATGTTGAAGGTGAACTTGAAAATAAACCGATTTGGCAACAGATTGACAACGGTGGTGCTTATGGTGGAAAGTCGGGTTATCCGTACCAAGAAATGAACGAATCAGACCACCGTTGGGTAACCGCTGCATATTGGGCAATGATTGACGTCATTGACACGCAAATTGGGAGGCTGCTTGACTTTTTAGAGGAAACGGGGCAGCGAGAAAACACGATTGTAATTTTTACCTCTGACCACGGAGAAATGCTCGGCGACCACGGCATCTATCTGAAAGGACCCTATTTTTATGAACCTGCCATCCGCGTGCCGCTGATTATCTCAGGACCGGGGATGTCGAATAACGGAGCGCGTTCGGATGCGCTCGTGGAATTGGTGGATTTAGCACCAACACTCTTGGAAGCAAGCAATTTGGAGCGTTCCCCAGGGATGCAGGGGCAAAGTCTTCTGCCAATGCTAACAGGCGAAAAAAGTTTGGATTCGCATCGCGACGACATCTATTGCGAGTATTACAACGCGATGGGATGGCATCGGGAACCCGCTGCGAACGCTACAATGGTGCGGAGCGAAAGGTATAAGTTAGTTGTGGCGCACGGCACAGATGGCGGTGAACTCTACGATCTGGAGGCAGACCCACAAGAAACACACAACCTCTGGAATCATGCGGATTACACGGGTGTTAAACTGGAAATGCAAGAGCGTCTAATCCACCGAATGGCATGGACAGTGGATCCGCTACCGGAACGGCAAGCCCCTTGGTAGATCAGATATCCTTGTAGGGCGGGTAGAGCTTGCGAAACCCAACAGAACACCAAGCACTGTGGTAGATCAGTTATAGAAAATAGAATGTAAAAGAGGAAAGTTAAAATTGAAGTGTCTTCAGTCATTATCAAGATTTGTATCACCACAATTCATTCCGCTACGATTAAAACAGACATTGCTAATCTGTGCCTTGTTGTTCTGCTGCTTTGCAATTGGTGTAGATGCGAATGCTGAAAATATCTTTGCACAATGGGATCAGCGACTCTTTGATCGTTTCTACGATGCCCCTCCGCGTAGCGAACCGATGTGGACGGTTATGGAAGGTATCTCAGAGTTCGGGCATTACCGTTCAATCATGGGATTATCTATTTTGCTGATGGCTTATGGAGATGATGACTATCAGCGGACAGGAAGACTGTTAACCTCAGCATACATAAGCGCGGGGGTTATGACATACGGGCTAAAACGGTTGACTCGCAGAAAACGCCCTCTTGATGAAACCCTTGGGAATCCATCTCTGCCATCAGGACATGCAACTATTGCGTTTAGTGCGGCAACAATTCTTGGGTATCGGTATCCGAAGTGGCGAATTCCGTTATACATCGGCGCGGGACTGGTAGGTTTTTCACGTATCTATCTTGGACGGCATTATACGTCGGATGTGTTGACTGGAGCAGCCATAGGCACCGCGATGGGAGTGCTTGTATGGCATAATCGTGTAACGTTGTTGCAGTGGGAGTTTTGATCTACGCAAGCATTCGCGTAGGTCGGATAGAGCAAAGCGAAACCCAAATCAACGCTATGAATGCCTTTTGGCATTCAGTGGATGTCAATTTAAGAAAAAATTACTGGATTTTCTCTTGTGGGAGGGCTTTCTAAGCCCGATTTATATGTACTTATCGGGGTTGAAAACCCGCAGCATGCCAAACGCGCATGCTGCGTTGATTTGGACAAATGCCAAAAAGCGCATTTGGC
>JAGWBU010000056.1:13692-28758 GCA_021295735.1 Candidatus Poribacteria bacterium
ACAGGGACCCCGCCCTACAGTGGAAAACGCCGCGTAATCATTGCAAATTGAACCTATGTAACCAAATATTTACACACCCTCTCTTCTTTAGCCATTTGCTTAAGTGTTCACTTTATAACGGTTGCAACCGTGGTGGATCTCATATTTTTCACTCACGTATACTATACCACAAAAAAGACTAAACCTCAAGTTAATATGTTCGCAAAAGTGTGTAAATATTTACTCCGCGAATCAACACCAAGTTCCAAAAATCCGCGAAATGCCATAAAGGCATTCATAGCATTAGGTTTCGCTTACGCTCTACCCAACCTACGAACTCCTATTAGAAATCCTGTTCAGCACCAGTTAACGCTTTTGTGCTTGGCTATCCTTGAGATATTTATAAAGCTCACTATCTGTTGTCAAGATGAGTTTCGTACTTGCGTTAGTAGATTTGCGATAGGTTTCTAAAGTTTGAAGAAAGGCGAAAAATTCTGGGTCTTTGCCGTGCGCTTCCGCATAAATCTGGATGGCTTGCGCATCAGCAGCTCCTTTAAGCTGTTCCGCTTCCTTGTATGCCTCTGATTGTATACGCTCCAACTCCTTCTGTTTCTGCCCCATGATATTCGCCGCTTCGCCTTCACCCTCCGATTTGTATTTCTCAGAGATACGTTGACGTTCAGAAATCATTTGGTCAAAGACTTTCTGTCGGACTTCATCTACATAGTTGATCCGTTTTATGCGTACATCAACAAGTTCTATGCCGAATCGTGGTACTGCCTCGCGTGCTTTTTCAAGGATTTTTTGTGTAATTTCCTCTCTGCCAATCTCTATCTCTTCTAACTGTTCCTTGGTTTGACCTTCCTCTTCTCCAAGCATTTCCGCATCAAGTTCTAACACTCTGTTTGAATTTCGCACAACTTCAATTAACATATGTGCTGTTACTAAATCCCGCGCGGCGGAATCGATAATATCATCAAGTCGTGATTGTGCAAGTACTTCTGTTCCGAGTGCTTGATAGAAGATGAGAGCGTCTTTTATCCGCCAGCGTGCTGTGGTATCAAGCCAGATGAATCTCTTATCTTTCGTTGGTATTTGGTTTGGGGATCCGTCCCACTCCATGATGCGTTTCTCAAAGCGATGTACCTGTTGAATGAATGGTGTCTTTATCTTTAAACCCGCATCGACAATGGGTTCACCCACCGGGCGACCAAATTCAGTGATAACAACCTGTTCACCTTCTTTTACAATATAGAACGCACCTGAGGCAAATATAATCACTATAATGCCAACGATAATCAAAGGTATCAGTATCTTGAATTTCATTAGTAATCTCCTTTTGTGTTGATATGGTAATCTGTTGCAAATTACTCTTTCAGCTGCAGAATTGGGATTGGTGTGTTTGCTTTATCGTCAATGATATAAATCTCTTTAACTTTTGGCAAAACTTCCTGCATCGCTTCCAGATAGAGCCGTTGGCGTGTTACCTCTTTTGCTTTTTCATATTCTGTCCGTATTGCGTTGAATTTATCTGCGTCGCCTTGTGCTTGGTTGACTCGTTTCAGTGCGTAGCCTTGTGCTTCTGAAATTTGTTGCTGTGCCAACCCCTTGGATTTCGGGACAGATTGGTTATAATCCCGCCACGCTTCGTTAATGAGACGTTCTTTTTCCTGCTTCGCCTCGTTAACAGCGTTAAAGGCGGATTTTACCTTTTCTGGTGGATTTACATCCTGCAAGGTCACAGTCGTTACATCCAAACCCGTTTCATATAAATCCAGCAGTGTCTGCAGATGTTGTTCAACCTTTCCTGCAATTTCTATACGTCCGATGGTCAAAACTTCGGTAACAGTGTGGTCACCAATTACCTGGCTCATGACTGATTCTGATAGGTCACGCAAAGCACGTTGAGGGTTCCTCACAAAAAATAAAAACTTTTGGAGGTCCTTAATTTTATACTGGACTACCCATTCAACATCAGCGATGCTTAAATCACCTGTCAGCAGTAAGGATTCTTCTGCGTAATCTCGCGTGTCATACTGGGTGCGAACGCCTGCTTTGAGAGTCCGAAATCCGAATTCTTCTTTGAAGACCTTTCGGACCGGAACACCAACGGCTTCCTCAATACCGAATGGTAACTTGAAATGCAGTCCGGGTTCTGCTTGTCGGACAACTTTCCCGAACATTAGAACGACAGCGATTTCGTCTGCTTCAACAGTATAAAAGCTTGTTGTTAAACTCACCAAAACTGCTACGCCGATAACCACAAACAAAATTCGCTTTGCGGTGATAAGATGCAAGTATTGGGAAAGTTCCATATTATTTCTCCTTCTGATTTCTAACGTTTTTTAGAAAATAGTTCAATTATGGTAGGTTCTACAATTAATGGGACATCGTGATTGGTGCGCTTACAAAGCGCGCCTACCAAGGTGTGTGCCCATATTTAGATTAGACTATAAATTTTCAAATTTCGTATCTGACCAACTTTTGAGCAGCTTCAACAATCTGTTCTGTATCCGGAATAACAAAGTTTTCCATCACAGGTGCGAAAGGGACAGGCACTGGTGCAGCAGCAACACGTTCAATTGGCGCATCGAGATAGTCAAACGCTTCGCGAACAACGAGCGCAGCGATCTCAGCACCGAACCCAGCTCTGCCGACTGCCTCGTGTGCAATTAAGAGACGATTGGTTTTCTTTACAGACTCAAAAATGGTTTCTTTGTCAAGCGGCATCAATGTTCTTGGATCAACAACCTCCGCTGAAATGTTATCTTCAGCCAGTTCGTCTGCAGCATCAAGTGCTTTCAGGACCATACGCGATGTCGCTAAAATTGTTATATCTTCACCTTCACGTTTAACATCCGCTTCCCCCAAAGGAATCGTATACTCCTCATCGGGAATCTCGCCCTCTTCAGTATAGAGAAGTTTGTGTTCAATAAACATAATCGGATTGTCATTTCGGATAGCGGTTTTTAGCAATCCTTTTGCATCATAAGGGGTAGCGGGCATCACAACAAGGAGTCCTGGGATATGCACAAACCATGCCTCAAGGCTTTGGGCATGCTGTGCAGCAGAGGAACGTCCCGCACCACCTTGCGTGCGGATAACGAGCGGCACATCTAACTGTCCACCCACCATGTAGCGAATCTTAGCAACTTGGTTGACGATTTGATCCATACCGACCGCTGTAAAGTCAATATACATGAGTTCCGCGACAGGACGCATGCCTGTAACAGCAGCGCCCAGTGCTGTGCCGATGATAGCGGCTTCAGAAATCGGGGTGTTTCGGATACGATCCTTTCCAAATTGTTTAAAAAGACCATCGGTGACCTTGTATGCGCCTCCATACTCAGCAATATCTTCCCCCATCAGAAAGACTGCCTCGTCGCGTTCCATCTCCTCTATCAGTGCTTCTTTTAGAGCATCACGATAGGTAATTGTTTTCATTTTCGTCTGTTCCTTTCATATTTCGTTTCGACTTTCTTAAGGCTGCAATGCTTTTTGTTACTTCAATATTCTGTCTAAATTGATGAAGGACGTGCCTGCATTACAGGAATGACGTAACTCCGAATTGCCACACCATCTACTGTTTCTGTCTCTACCAACGGGACTGGATTCTCGCGATGATCAAATACAACATAATAACCTTCCATAGTTCCTTCCAATTCCATATATGCTGCAAGTTGCTTTTTGCCTGCAGCATAGCGGTTATTTCCTTCCCAAATCTTAGTTTCAACAATGTATTTTTGCTGGTTGTGGATGAGGAGAAGGTCCATCCTGCCACGCCCTGTTTGTACTTCAAGGTACATATTTCCACCTACGCTGCGGATAAACTGTTCAAGGTAGGCATAAAGCAGATGTTGTCCAACATATTCCTGCGGTTTATCCGGTACTTGCAAAATTCGGAAACCGACACGAGCGATAAAGTCTCGGAAGTTATCAAGTAGGGTTACCATATCAATCTGTCCTGTAGGCGTAAGGTAATCCAAAAAACATTCATCTTTCTCTTCAGAGAAATACGCATCCTCTAACCCATTGATTGTCGGCTTAAAAGTCCTCATGATACGGTAGAGATAAATCGGATTAGCTATTTCACACATACCGTCGGAACCTTCTTGGATAACACCATAGGTAGCGAGTTCACTGATGATGTCATCATCAAGGTTGAAGTCCACGCCTTCCTCACGCGCCATGATTTTCATCAGCATACTTTCAAATCGACGATCTCTACGGATATTCGTTGTTAGATGCTGTATATTCGTGTTTCGTCCACGAAGAAGCTGCATGTGTGCCTCTGAGAAGTGTATAAAGGTAATGGTTTCGGTTTTGGGAATATCCATCTCCTCAGTGAGAATCTGTGCGAAACGGTTCACAAGCACAGGTTGCCCCGCGGTCTGCTTATGAATAGACGCAATCACTTCGGGTGCAAATTCTTGACCTACTTCGTCCGTATACTGCGAAAGTAGTTCTTGAACTTGTTGAAGCGTAAAGTTTGGCAAGCGAAATTCGTCTTGGATATTAAACGGTGAAACAGATCGGTCATAATTAAGTTGACTGATACTTTTAACACCTACTATGCCAACGCTGTGTGGGCATTGAAGTTCATCAGAGAGATAGATGGTTCGAAGGGTATACAAAAAATCACTCACAACATCTTGCGGTATGCCATCAAACTCATCAATCAGAAGCACAACCTTCTTATTATCAAGCAGTATTTCTAATTCTTCAAAGTACGTTAACATCGAAAAATGATCGCTTAACTGTGCATCCTCCAAAAATTGCGTTAAGTCCTCGCTCTGTTTCATTTTATTTTTTTGTAAAACAAACTCAATATGCCTACGAAGCATTTGAGAGAGTCTGTCATAAAAAATAGGAGGTGAACCATTGCGCATCACTTGGAAATCTAACTGAATAGGGAAATAGGTTGGATCTTCTGTGGTAAGTGCTTCAAGTGCCATTCGGAAAAAGGTGGTCTTTCCTGTTTGGCGCGGCGCAAAGAGAACGACATACCGTCCATCTTTCACACGAGTAATGAAGTCAGCAATTTCTTCTGTGCGTGGGACAACATAGTGTCGATCAGGATATACACGTCCTTGAGTTCCAAAACGCCTCATTTTTCTCCCTCTTGTCAAATCCTTCGTCATCAATTAAGCAGTCAAGCAGGTATTGCCTTCAAAAATTACCTTTGGGTTATCTTCTCCACGAATCAGAACCGCTTCACCATCGGTTTTGAAGGTGTTGTTGTAGAAGTGGATGCTATGAATTTCCTCGCTCATGCAGTCAACTGCAGCGGGATTCCCGACATCAGATTTGGACATTATGATTGTATTCCGATAGATAGTCGTGTTTCTGATACCGCCGTTTGCACCGGTAGACCAGAAATGAATACCGCCGTAACTATTTTTTCGTCCATCATTTTTGCTCATATTGTAGCGGATAACATTGTTGTGAAACACTTTTGCACCTTCAAACTGTGCTAACAGATACCCCGCACCATCGTTATCGTGTGAATAGTTATACTGCACAATTGAATTCCGCACACCTCCGTCCAGATCAAACCCTCCACCATCTTTACTGCTTCCAGTTCGGTTGTGATGCGATTTATTGAACTGAATGAGAACACGATTTGAATCCCACGTCCAGATACCGACAGGACCGCCAACTTCACAATCGTTTAGCTTGCCGTTTTCATAAGCTTCACAATGTTCAATCGTGGCACCATCTACTTGTGCAAGGACAATACCGTTCCCTGAATGACTCCCTTTGCCGGGAATGCCCAAGTTTCTATAGGCACGGCACTTCCCGACATAGATGTTTGTGTGAGAATATTCCGTTTCTTCCGGATTCCATGCGCCTATGGAACTTATCCCCGCATCTCCATTGTCATGGACGTTAGTGTGCGTTATTTTTACATCACTGAACCCGCACCAACCACCATCAATCGGCTGCGCGGCGATGCGAATCCCCGCATGCTTAAAACCGCTGACATCAACCCTTTCAATACGGATATGTTTCAACTTTTTGTGTTCCGGTAGCGTATTAGCAAACCAGATTCCAGAACTCGTATTCTGCGCTGCTCCTACAAAGTTGAGGTTTATTATTTCAACGCCACCACGGTTTTTTGCAAACAAACCGGCACCGGTGCCAGCATTAATCGTTGCTTTACCGTCCCCGTACGAACCGAATGTTATCGGTTTATCTAACGTATGCACATCCGACTCGGAAAGTGTGAGATTTCCTTTGAAGGTCTGATTAGCATGAAACCATACCGAATCACCCCACTGTAATCGGGTCACATTCACCCTTTCAATGCTCTGCCAAGGTTGCTTTGTGGAAATGCCCGCGTTTGAATCGTCTCCGAATGGACTGATGTAATAATCCATACACCTTCGGTTACCTATTTGACTTCAAGATTAATCCATCTGCCTTCATCCATTCAATTGTCTGTTCAAAGGCATGCACCGTTTGTGTGATGTCTGCTTCTGTATGTGCAGCGGTTGTCATACCACCGTTGGTAGCGAGATCAACATCATTAAGCAACAAACCGCATCGGAGATGTGTAAGCAATTCTTCATCGTTGCCACCTTTGAGTTTCCGATAATCCCAAGCGTAAGGGTCAAAATCGGCGGCGCGCATATCCTTCTCACCGTGTCCAATAAGAAGTCTGATACCAGAAAATTCTCCGTAAATTACCCAGTCTAATCCGTACGAATCAATAACGTTATTGAGTTCATCACGGAGTTGTTGTGCGATGCGATTTGCCTGTTTGTGCGGTTTACCGGTCTTGACAATGTTGAGCATCGCTATGCCTGCAGATGCAGAGAGCGGATTAGCATTAAATGTGCCGGGATGTGGCATTTTCAATCCTTCTTCCTCTGCCTGTATTGAAATTAACTCAAGAATCTCTTTTTTGCCTGCAAGTGCTCCGCCGGGAAGTCCGCCAGCCAAAATCTTCGCGAGTGTCGTCAGATCTGGCGTAACCTTGTAGTGCGCTTGTGCGCCACCGGGTGCAACTCTAAATCCCGTAATCACCTCGTCGAAAATGAGGAGGACACCGTGCTTCTGTGTAAGTTCACGAAGTTGCTGTAAGAATACGCCATCGGTAGGGACAATTCCAAAGGAGGCGCCTGTCGGTTCAAGTATAACACATGCTATATCTTTGTCTGTTTTTAAGTGTTTTTCAACAGCATCAATATCGTTCGGTGGACAGAGAAGGGTGGTATCACGCACCTCTTGCGGTATGCCCGGGACGGACATATCAAAGGGTGGATATGCACCAAAGACAAGGCTGTCGTGCCAACCGTGAAAATGTCCAGAAAACTTCAGCACCTTATTCTTGCGTGTGTAGGTGCGTGCCAGACGAATCGCCATAAGCGTTGCCTCTGTGCCAGAACTCACAAACCTAACGCGTTCTGCTGAAGGTATCAGTTGGGTTACGAGATTACCCCATTCCAATTCAAGCGGATGGCAAGCACCATAATGCGTACCACGATGCATTTGTGCTGTTACTGCTTCTACAACTTCAGGTGGATTATGCCCCAGCAGTAATGCGCCGTGTCCTGCCCAATAGTCAATAAACGCCCTATCTTCAAGTCCCCATTTTTTTGCGCCATCAGCACGCGTAATATAGATCGGGAATGGCAACATATAACGGCTATCGTGCGTTACACCGTCCGGGAAAAGCTGGTTTGCTGCTTGTGCCAATTCTCTATCTTTTGAGAATGTTTTTTGATACCGCTCCAAAATTGTTGGCATTTTTATTCTCTATTGTTTTGTATATTTTTTGTGAAATTATTTTGGCTTTGGAAAGTATTTTATTCTTATGATACACTAACAGAGAGGGAATGTCAATGGAAATGAATTGATACATATAATCAAATATGTTAAAACACGATTTACAATTAAGTGCCAAACATGAAAAATAATCTAACAAAAACTTGATAACCTGAGATAAAATGGATATGATTCAGGAGATCTTGTAGTGCAAGCTGCCGATTCAGACTGCACTTTGTTATCGGTATTTAAGGATGGTATGTAGAGGTTTAAGGGTATAGCGAAAATAAACTAACTCCGACTTGCCAATTTATTCGCAAAAATACTGATTAATCCACCTAACATCAGATACCCAAAAATAACTTCCAGTGTTACGAGCAGACGTGCTGTGGCATTGTCTGCAACGACATCACCAAACCCGAGCGTAGTAAAGGTGACAACGCTAAAATAGAAGGAATTCCAAAATGTTAGGGGTTCACCGCTATATTTACCAGTTGCTTGATGAAATTGGGGTGACCAATCCTGCATCCACTCTGGCAACCACGATGGGTACGGCAGGTATGCTATCGCAAACAGCAGAGCAAAGAAAAGTGACCAGAATGCCCAAAGCCCTAAATTCCGTCCATAATCGGAACTCCATCGCCATAAGTGTGCCAACATGGGATTCGCTTTGTTGAACGCACGGATAAACTGCTGGTCTGCGACATACCGTTTGAAGAACGGGTTTGCCACCTCGTCCACATGTTGGCTGTCTAAATAGAATTCAGTCGGATTTTTGCGATTCTTGGTAAACCTATTGATAATAGATTGACGGATTGTGTTGGGGGTGTACTGAACATTGCGAAAGGAGGCGACAGCAGCAAATTTTGCAGCTGTAAAACGGGTGGCACCGAGGAATATTGCTCGATTAAAGACTGCTACCCCTGCGAAGTCCGTGCCTGTACAGTCGAGTGTTTGTTGGAAACGGACACGGCTAAAATTCGCTTCCTTTTGGAATTGTGCCTCATGGAAAACAGCGTTATCGTGGAATTGTGCTTGATGGAAATCGGCGACGTTGTGAAATTTCGCACGCCAAAAACTTACGCTTTTATGGAAGGTGACACTATGAAAGTTGGCACGGTTGTGGAACGAAACCTCTCGAAATTCACAATGGTGTTGCATCGTAGCTTCGTCAAAGTCGAGGTCTACCTCAAAGACAGAACGGCGAAAGGAAATTTCTTGTTGGAAAACTGCTGTTCGGAAATTGACAATGTTTTTGAAAGTGCATCCGATACAAGAGAGTGTTTTATTGATGCATATTCTACCGTTTTCGTCGCGCTCAAGTTCAGCAGAAAAGAGGTCAACAACACCTTCAATCGTACAATTATTTAGGGAGATGTGTGAGGCATCGCCTGCCAACGCCTCAAGAAATTCGCGCGCTTCAATCGTTTCTCCGTGTTTTTCATACATTGATATTTTCCCTTATGATATGAAACGCGCGTCTCTCGTGCTTAATCAAGCATCTGAGCCCATCCTTTGCTTCCCCGTATTGCATCAATAGCAATTTGGTATCGCCACCCATCATGGAACGTCAAATACGGTTCGTGCGGGTCTCCCTTAATATCCGCAAGGAAATCGCGGACAAGTGCAGTCCACTTGTTTTGGATTTCGTCCGAGATTTGTGGCAGGTCGTCCGTTAAATTCTGTGGAATAGATAGCTCTTCAACTTCCTCACCGACATGTTTCGTGATAGGTGATAGAATGTGTCCACCCCTTCCAACCAATGTTCCGTGTGTGCCGTAGAAAAACCAACCGCCAGTGGGTTTATGTGAAGGTACACCCGGATGTGTACGCATTGTCACAAGGATAGAATTGCCGGTATCTGGATTCGGATGTCCTAACTTGAAAAACGCGGAATAATCCCATTCTGCATCACACGCTCGCCACTCAAGTTTTGATGCTTCTTCGGGGGTTATCATCTTACTTCGCCATACCCGAAAGTCGCGAATCTCTGGCACGACTGGGGCTTTCCTCGGATAGATTTTTGCCTCTCCGACTGCAGACACAACTTCCATACCCGTCATTCGTTCGAGCATGCCGAGTCGGTGTGTAAGTCCATTGTTCAACGCACCTCCCCCGTGTGCCAATGAACTCATCCAATTCCACGGCTTAATCATATCTGAAGGTGGACCGCCTGGAATTCGGCGGGTGTATCCGATATCAACGGCTGTTAAATCTCCGATGACTTTTTGCTGCGTCAACAGTTGACGCACATAAGCAACACTCGGATCGTATAGATGTGTTGCGGCGAAGGCGTGTTTTAATCCTGTGTCTTTGATGAGACTATAGATATGACCTGCTGCTTCAGCGGTAAGCGCCATGGGTTTTTCACAGATGATGTGGCAGCCGAGTTCTACGGCTAATTCAATAACCTCTGTCCGTAGAATCGCTGGAGTCGTAAGTGCAACAATATCTGGCTTATGTTCCAACAAACTTTTTCGCCAATCAATTGAGGCATCAGACACATCTAAACCTGAAGCAACTTTTTGAACGATATCTGGTTTGCGCGCGCAAATAGCAAGCACTTCAACACCGTAATGTTGAAACGCTTTTGTGTGTCCTTCAGCGGACCAGCCTGCCCCAACGACAACTGCTTTTAATTTTTTCATTATCTTCTTGAAAGTAGGCGCGCTTGAAAAGCTCACCGAACAGTAGGTGTTTCATACCAAATTCATTTGATTCATCGTCTTTACATACCGCTCCGCTGGAGCGGAAGACAGAAAACTCCACGTGCTATAAACAAAACACTGGAAAAACAAGACGAATTCCGTTAATTTGGTATCAGATCATGCCAATATCTCTTTAACAACACGCGCTTTTTCCTCAACTCCAGTTAACCGATGATCAAGTCCTTGGAACTTAAAGGTTAACCTTTCGTGGTTAATACCAAGTTGGTTGAGAATGGTAGCGTTTAGGTCTCGCACAGAAACAGGGTCTTTAATGACGTTGTAACTGAAGTCGTCAGTTTCGCCATGCACGATTCCGCCTTTGATGCCGCCACCTGCCATCCACATCGTAAAGCACTTCGGATGATGGTCTCGTCCATAGTTGTCTTTCTTGAGTGCGCCTTGGCAGTAAACAGTCCGTCCGAATTCACCACCCCAAACAACAAGGGTCTCGTCAAGCATACCGCGTTGTTTCAGGTCTTGAACGAGTGCTGTTGCGGGTTGGTCAATGTCACGGCATTGGTTTCGGATGTCGTTCGGTAGGTTGCCGTGTTGGTCCCAACCGCGATGAAAAATTTGAACAAGGCGAACATCGCGCTCCATCATCCGACGGGCAAGAATGCAGCAGTTGGCAAATGTGCCGGGTTTATTGACGTCGGGACCGTACATCTCTTTGACTTTGTCTGACTCCTGATTCAAATCCGTGAGTTCGGGGACAGAGGACTGCATCCTGAATGCCATCTCATACTGTGAAATCCGCGCATGCGTTTCTGGATCGCCAATTTCCTCATAGATTTCCTCATTGAGTTTGACAAGTGTGTCAAGCATGCGTTTGCGTCCTTTTTCGCTCATACCTTTCGGGTTTGAGAGGAACAGCACCGGATCACCTTGGCTGCGCAGGAGTACGCCTTGATGTTCGGACGGTAGGAATCCTGAACCCCAGAGTCGGTTATAGAGTGCTTGTGCGGACTTTCTTCCGGTCCATGTAGCATTCATCACAATGAAAGCGGGCAGATTATTGTTTTCAGTGCCTAACCCGTAGCTAAGCCATGCACCGAGGCTCGGTTTTCCCGGAGTTTCGTCACCAGTACAGACAAAAGTGATAGCCGGGTCGTGGTTAATCGCATCTGTATGAACACTTTTGATGATGGCAATATCTTTTACCATAGATGCGGTATGGGGAAGTAGCTCGCTAAGCCATGCGCCATCACTACCATTGTCATGCTTTTTAAACTCAAAGATAGAAGGTGCGATTGGGAACCGTTTTTGTCCAGAGGTCATTGTGGTGAGACGTTGTCCCATCCGCACTGTTTCTGGTAGCTCTTTATCAAACCATTCTCCCATCTTCGGTTTATAGTCGTACATGTCCATCTGCGAAGGTGCGCCGGACATAAATAAGTAGATCGCTCGTTTTGCCTTCGGCGCAAAGTGTGGTAGTTCGGGCAACCCGCCTGTCTGTGGCACTGCTTGCTGTTCAAGGGCACGGACGATACTACTCGGTAGCATTGAGGCGAGAGCTGCACCGCCAAGTCCCATCGCACATTTACCAAAAAATTGGCGGCGTGTTTCAAGTTGAAGATATTCTCTAATCGGGTCCATTATTTACTCCTTAATTCAGGTGTCGCGGTGTATTCTTAACATTGTTGACAGACGTGTTTACAAACGCCTATTGGTAAATATGTATGATTATGCCAAGATTTCATTGACAACTCGTGCTTTCTCCTCAACCCCAGTCAACCGATGGTCAAGTCCTTGGAACTTAAAGGTCAACCTTTCGTGGTCAATACCGAGTTGATTGAGAATGGTAGCGTTTAGGTCGCGAACAGAGACAGGGTCTTTGATGACGTTGTAGCTAAAGTCATCGGTTTCGCCGTGAACGATGCCACCTTTTATGCCACCGCCAGCCATCCAGAGCGTGAAACACTTCGGATGATGGTCTCGTCCGTAGTTATCTTTCTTGAGCGCGCCTTGGCAATAAACAGTCCGTCCGAATTCACCGCCCCAAACAACGAGGGTTTCGTCAAGCATGCCGCGTTGTTTCAGGTCTTGAACGAGTGCTGTTGCGGGTTGGTCAATATCGCGAGCCTGATTACGAATGTTTTTGGGCAGGTCTCCGTGCTGGTCCCAACCACGATGAAAGATTTGGACAAGGCGGACATCCCGCTCCATCATCCGACGTGCGAGAATACAGCAGTTGGCAAATGTACCGGGTGTGTCAACCTCTGGACCATACATCTCCTTAACTTTGTCAGATTCTTGTTTCAGATCCGTGAGTTCGGGGACAGAGGTCTGCATCCGATATGCCATCTCGTATTGCGAGATACGGGCATGCGTTTCTGGATCACCGACTTCCTCATAGATTTCCTCGTTGAGTTTAACAAGTGTGTCGAGCATCCGTTTGCGTCCCTTTTCACTCATGCCTTTCGGATTTGAGAGGAATAGCACAGGATCGCCTTGACTGCGGAGCAGCACACCTTGGTGTTCTGATGGGAGGAAACCTGAACCCCAGAGACGGTTGTAAAGTGCCTGTGCACCCTTTGGGCCACTCCATGTTGCGTTCATCACAATAAAAGCAGGCAGGTTTTGATTTTCACTGCCAAGCCCGTAACTGAGCCATGCGCCAAGGCTCGGTTTGCCAGGTGTTTCATCGCCGGTACAAACAAAGGTGATAGCCGGGTCGTGGTTAATGGCATCGGTATGAACACTTTTGATGATAGCGATGTCTCGGACCATAGATGCAGTATGGGGCAACAACTCGCTAAGCCATGCGCCATCACTTCCGTTGTCATGCTTCTTAAACTCAAAGATAGAAGGTGCGATTGGGAAACGTTTCTGTCCGGAAGTCATCGTGGTGAGACGTTGCCCCATCCGAACCGTCTCCGGCAAGTCTTTATCAAACCATTCCCCCATCGTCGGTTTATAGTCAAACAGGTCCATTTGCGAAGGTGCGCCAGACATAAATAGGTAGATAGCCCGTTTCGCCTTCGGTGCAAAGTGTGGCAGTTGTGGTAAACCGCCAACTCGCGTTCCTGCTTGCTGTTCGAGAGCATTTACAATACTACTCGGTAGCAGTGTAGCAAGGGCTGCACCGCCGAGGCCTGTCGCACACTTCCCAAAGAATTGGCGGCGTGTTTCAAGTTGTAAATATTCTTTAATCGGGTCCATTATTTGTCTCCTTTTGCAATGTTTGCTGCTTGTTTGGACATTGCTATGCTTTACTTATTTGCAGGTGGTGGTTGAATATTCAGTTCCACTGGTGCTGGGATATCCAGTTCTAAATCCGGTAGTTGTTCAAGTAATTTTCGAAGCGGTTCCATATCCTGAATTGGATTTTCTTTGATATTTAAATGTGTTAACCTCGTAAAGTTCGCTATAGGACCGACGACACTAATTTGATTTTTATCCAAAGCTAAGTGTGTCAATTGCATTAAGCCAGCAATCGGTGATATATCACTAATCTGATTTCCACTTAGCCATAAATGCGTTATCTGTTTCAGGCTTGCCAGTGGACTGATGTCACTAAGATGATTCCGTCTAATGTTTAACAACTGTATTTGTTTCAAGTTAGCCAACGCTGAAATATCACTAAGTTGGTTGTCCCAAAGCCCTAATTCTGTGAGTTTTGTCAATTCCTTCAGAGGTTTAATTTCACTAATCTGATTTTTGCCAAGTCCTAATTTCGTGAGTTGTGTTAATCCTGAAAGATGCGTAATATCACTGATACGATTGTCCCAGAACTCTACATAAGTTAGTTGCGTCAACCCACTTATAGGCGTGATGTCAGTGATTTGATTCTTTTCAAGTTCTAAAACTTTTAAACCTATCGCCTTTTCCAATCCAGTTAGGTCTTTTATGTCTTTTTCTTCAGCATGTAGTTTATCCAATTCCGCTAACTTCTTTTGTGGAATAGAATCGTTTGAACCTAAACCGAGTGCAGCTCGCACTGCAGCAGCTAAGTTGGCATCTGGTATTGTTACAGTCAAATTTTTCATAAAGCAATACTCCTTTCAAATGAATGAATACGTGCTATCTTGTTTTTGGCTATACTTCTTGCATTTTTTGTCACGTCGACATGCAGAAAATACTTTAGTTACCTGTGAGGGGTGCTTCAATATCCAATCTAATCCTGCATATCATGCGATACAACCAGAAACCGAAGTTATTCAAGAAGCGACGTTGCAATTGCCGTAAGGTCGTAGCTGCTTTGGAAGACGGATCCCTCGATTTTAGTGACAATCCTGAAACCATTATATGAAATGGTGGCACCATTTGGAGACATGTAAATGGTCCATTTACCGGGTGCGACAGAATTATAAAATGCTTCTTCAGCTTTTGCTTGTTCAACTTTTGCTTCTACAAAAGGCTTATAATTGGGCACTGGAAGTCCCATACGAAAGATTATTTCTTTCGCTTCAAAAACGAAATTGGAAGTTTGGTTTTCGAAGTGCTTTTTGAAGGCCTCTACGGCTTCCGAAGCACTACCAAAATTATCAAGATCAAGAGCAAGATCACCAATAGGAAACCCAGCTGTTGTTAGTGTATCACCGACCTTCAGAAGCGTTTTTTCTGGAGGCCATTTCCTGGCAATAACGCGGCGTTTATCATTCGCGTC
>JAGWBU010000056.1:28840-29360 GCA_021295735.1 Candidatus Poribacteria bacterium
TATGTTTTTCTATCCACACCTGTGACGCTGCAACACTCAGAACTTCACGCCCTAATGCCTTTTGTCCGCTTATGAAATGTTCCCATTGCTGTGCGGGTGTCTCTACTCCAGGCGGTGGTGGAGACTCTTCTTGAGGCGGCTCATACACAAACAAAAGGTTGTGGTTCCTTTTGAAGACGGATCCCTCGATTTTAGTGACAATTATGCCATTATCATCTAGTTTACATGAAATAGTGGCACCATTTGGAGACATGTAAGTGGTGCATATAAAATTGTCATCAGCAAATGTTTCAAAATTGGGATGAACGATTGTTTCTTTCGCTTCAAAAACGAAATTGGAAGTTACGTTTTTCCAGTGCTCATTCGGGTCAATTTCAATTTCTTTACTATTATCAAATGAAAATTCTCTTTGGAATAGAGAATTAAAAGGAAACAATAGTATTAGTGTATCACCGACCTTCAGAAGCGTTTTTTCTGGAGGCCATTTCCTGGCAATAACGCGGCGTTTATCATTCGCGTC
>JAGWBU010000056.1:29474-45229 GCA_021295735.1 Candidatus Poribacteria bacterium
CCCTAATGCCTTTTGTCCGCTTATGAAATGCTCCCACTGCTGTGCTGGAGTCTTTTCTTCAAGCGGCTCACACTCAAACAAAATGAAAAGTAGCGGAGAAAATAAAAGTAAAGTTATGTGATAAAATTTCATATATCACCTTCATAATGTTATGAAATGGACACCACAGAAAAGTAGTGCCCATCAAGTTTAATTATCCCTTATTAAGGACTTCGTCCAGATTGAGGATGAGGTTTGCAATCATCGTCCATGTAGCGACTTCGACTGCATCTAATTTTTCATCAGGTTTCGATTCGCCGACAGCGATCAACTCTTTGGCTGCTTCGGGAGCCTCTTTCAATTCCTCTAAATGTACCTGCATCGTTTCGAGTATCAATGCGGCTTCCGCTGGTTTCGGTTCACGGGCAGTTGCTATCTCAAAGATGAAAGCGATTCGTTCCTCTGATGTTTGCCCCCCCTCTTTAATCGTGCGTTCTGCCAATGCCCGCGCCGCTTCAACGAACTGTGGATCGTTCATCAACATTAACGCCTGCATTGGTGTGTTCGTACGTTCACGGCGAATTGTGCATGCCTCGCGTGATGGCGCATCCAAGATGTTCATCTGCGGCGGTGGTGCTGTTCGTTTCCAGAACGTATAGAGACTCCGGCGATACACCTTATCAGCACCTGAATCTTTCCTAAATGTATCAGTATTAGAACCTGTAAACCCAACCGCTTTCCAGAGGCCACCCGGTTGCGGCGGTTTGACACTCGGCCCACCGATACGTTTATACAATAAACCGCTAAGTGCAAGTGCGTTATCGCGCACGATTTCGGCATCAAAACGATACCTTGGTGCGCGGGAGAGCAACACGTTATCAGCATCGCGTTCCAATTTTTCAGGTGTAACCTGTGCACTCTGTCGGTATGTCGCTGATGTGAGCATCAGCTTCTGCATTTTCTGGATATCCCAGCCAGAAGCGATGAATTCAGTGGCAAGCCAATCAAGAAGTTTCGGATGCGTAGGTGGTGTGCCTTGCGTGCCGAAGTCCTCTGCCGTTCTCACAATACCGGTCCCGAAGATGTTTTGCCAGAAACGGTTAATTGTGACACGCGAAGTGAGCGGATGTTTGCGGGAAACCAACCATTTCGCCAGTGAAAGTCGGTTTGGTGGTGAACCCTTTACCATCGCCGGTAGTGCTGCCGGTGTTTGCGGGTATACTTGATCGCCACGATGCTCATAGGCACCGCGTTCCAGAACATACGCACCGCGTGGTTCGGATCGTTCCTGCATCACCAACGTTGTAGTGAGCGAATTGTTTAGCGAATTCCGCTTGTTTTGTGTATCCGCGAGGTCAGCGTAGAGTTTTTTCAACGCTTCGTCTGTTGAGACATTTCGGCGGTAGTATTCCCGAATTTGCGTCTGTTGATCTCCATTGCGTTGCCCTCTTTCAACCGCTATCGTGTCAACGATGTTTGCTGTTACCATCGGTGTGTCAGATTCCATACGGAAGAAGAATCCTGATGGCCCCGAATAATTCACGACCTTTAGTAGCAGGGCATTGTTGCCGGGGTTAAGTTGAATCTGGACTTTCTCGGTATCAGGTGCGGCATCGCGCTGGATATTGCTGGCAAGCACCTCCATCTGATTTACCCACACCTTCAAAGCATCATTACTACTAAGGTAAAGTGTTGCTTTCTGTTTAGTCTCGGAAGCGATGTTCCGATAGAGGTATGTCGCACTATTTTCACCAACGATGTCGTTATGCACCTGGCTGTCCTGCCAGTGCGTCTGCTGTTTCCACGCCAATTCTTGCGAACCGACAGCGAATTTATCCTTTGTATTGACAGGTTTGGTTTCCGGTTCATAAACATTGTAAAAGGCGATGTTGCCGTGTTCTGCGGTAAAGGGGCCAGCAGAATGCCAGTTCCCAAGCGATACTTTAGAACCGATCGGGTAGATCGTCGGGGCATCTGTGACGGCAAGCCTGAATCGGCCGAGGTGGTGCTTGCTATTTTCAGATTCATGCTTAATGCAAATTCTTAGCAGTCCACCTTCCGTGCCGAATGGGTTTGCAACAAGAAAGATCGCTTGCCGACTGTTGCCACGATTGTTATTGCTCTCCAATCCCCACCCAGTTTCCGGTTTATCGTCAATGGCATTGGCAATGGCATAATCACCGCCACCCTGCTCCTTGTCCGCCCATGC
The DNA here is from genome assembly GCA_021295735.1 of Candidatus Poribacteria bacterium. Classification (GTDB taxonomy): domain Bacteria; phylum Poribacteria; class WGA-4E; order WGA-4E; family WGA-3G; genus MSPOR6. Next base: position 31,663 of record JAGWBU010000056.1, read on the forward strand.
TTTTACGATGGGAACGGATGTCCAAGGGTCTTTGGGTTCGGCAGATTCTGCAGCATCTTCCGTTGTTTCCTCAGCGGCTTTCGCTTCATCGGTTTCTGGTGCCGCTTCTTCTGGTGCTGCATCCTCAGCTGCCGCATCTTCAGCAGGTTCTACAGCATCGGTTTCTGTTGTAGCATCTTCGGCTGGTTTATCTTCCGCTTCTGGTGCTGTTTCCTGTTTTGCCGCCTCTTCAGCGGGTTTATCAGCTTCCTTTGCTGCTTCTTCAGTTTTTTCACCGGCTGCTTTAGCCGCTTCAGCCGCTTTTGCCTCTTCAGCCGCCTTAGCTTCTGCGGCCGCTTTTGCCTCTGCAGCAGCCTTAGCTGCTTCAGCTGCCTTTTGTGCTGCTTCCTTAGCAGCATTAAGCTCTGCCTCCGCATTTGCAGCAGGAACAATGTCAACAGAAATTCCAGTCAAAACCACGTTGCTATTGTCGCTGCGTCCGATACCACTGCCGGGTAGGGATTTGTCAGGGATACCTTCCAAGCGTACAGCACTCCATTTGCCAGAGGGTAGTTTTGCAATAACCTCATAGACCTCTTTATCAGGGTTTTCACCACTTGCCAAAACGGAATTATCATCACGGATTTCAAGCGTTGCGCCACCTTGCGAAAGGACAACTTCTGGCTTGATAAGTGTCCAGCGCGGCATTCTGTTTTCCCATGCAGTTTGGGCAGCATCAACCTGCGGCAGTGATCCTTTGCTACGTGTGTCTAAGTCTTTGATCAGGTCATCATATTTTGCGAGTTGTGCCTTCTGCTCTGGTGTTGGCAACTTCACAACAGGTGGAGAATCCTTGCGGTTGCCATCCATCGCATTTTCCGTGATATTATTAAAATAGGCGTAGAGTTGATAGTATTCTTTCTGTGAAATCGGGTCATATTTGTGGTCGTGGCACTGCGCACAACCGGCGGTTAATCCCATCCAGACGGTAGCAGTCGTATTGGCTCTGTCAACAGCATATCGGACGTAATATTCTTCGGCAATTGAACCGCCTTCACTTGTTGTAACGTGGCATCGGTTGAAACCAGTGGCTACCTGTTGATCAAGGGTCGGTTCCGGCAAGAGATCGCCCGCCAACTGTTCAATCGTAAACTGGTCAAACGGCATCTTATTGTTGAACGCCTTAATCACCCAATCTCTATAGGGCCACATCTCACGGTAGTTGTCTAAATGCAGTCCGTGGGTATCACCATAACGTGCTACATCTAACCAGAAGCGACCCATGTGTTCGCCGTATTCGGGCTTTGCCATGAAAGTATCAATCAGTTTTTCATAAGCATCGGGTGAATCATCCGCAAGGAATTGATAGATTTCTTCACGTGTTGGCGGTAAACCAGTGAGGTCAAAACTTAAGCGGCGAATTAGCGTGCGCCTATCCGCTGCTTTAGCAGGTTGTAGTGCCTCTTTTTCGAGGCGTGCCAAGATAAATGCATCAATTGGATTCCGCGCCCAATCTTTGTTTTTTACAGTGGGCAGCGTTGGACGAATAGGTGTGGTAAACGCCCAATGTTCTTCCCATTGCGCGCCTTCGCTTATCCACTGTTTAATGGTTTCTATTTGCTCTGGTGTTAGCGTTTTATTGAAATCTGCTGGTGGCATCCGACGACTGTCGTCATCAGAAGTGATACGGAGATAGAGTTCGCTTTCATCTGGCTCTTTAGGAACGAGAATCGGATACCCACTTGGATCAGAGAAAGCACCTTCTTTTGTATCAAGTCGTAGGTTTGCCTGTCGAGTCTTTTCGTCTGGTCCGTGGCAAGCGAAACAGTTATCCGATAAAATGGGACGGATATCTTGACTATAGTTGATGGTTGTTTGTGGGGTTTCGTGGTGATCTGCAAATGCTATTGGCAGTCCTAACATTGCGATACACAAACAGACAAACATGGCAGTTAGTGGAATTGAACTTTTAGCACTTTTCACTGGAATTCACTCCCTTTTTCAATATGGCTTACAAGCTGAAGTTTGTTGTAACAGAGTAATTGTGTTATATAACGTTATGACAATCAAAAAGTTTAAAAATGATTATGCCATTTTAAGACATAAAAGGTTTTATTGTCAATACTTTTTTGATTTAGAGATGTAATTTTGTTGAAGATGTGCCGAAAAGATTGTATAATCTTAAACAGCAATTTGTTATGGTCTTTTCAAAATTACCATATCAGGAGGAAAGGATGCGAACAATAACACACACCGAAGTGCAAGCATTAGTAGCAAAACTGCCAGAATCTAAATTGCCTTTAGCGTACCTTTTGCTGCATTCCTTAACAACAGCGGAAGGTGAATCACCTCAAGCGAAATTCATGCGTCTTTCTGCCGATGAACGTCGCCAACTTCTATCGCAACAAGCTGAAGAAATGAAGGACTATTACAAACAAACAGAGGTTGAACGTGACAAATGGCAAGCAGGAGATTTTGTTGATGAATCCGACACGCGGGGAAATTTGGTTAGTTGATCTTAACCCGACACGCGGTGCTGAAATTCGGAAAACGCGTCGCGTTGTTGTCGTGAATTCCGATGAAATAGGTGTGTTACCTATCCGACTCGTTGCCCCGATAATGGAAAGATACCTTTGCCGAAAACATTTGGCATGTGAAGTTAGAACCCAATTCAACAAATAATCTCACAAAATTTTCTGCTGTTGATACGTTACTACTACGAGGTCTTGATACACTTCGATTTGTCGGAAAAGTCGGGGAAGTTCCACTGTCAATCATGGACATGATTGTAACTGCAATTGCAGCAGTGATTGAATATGATCCTGCCTTATTATAACTTTGTCATAGTTTTTGTTTGGTTTTCTATTATGTTCGCAAGGACAATCACATACCGAATGGCAAATAAAAAGATTTCATTGAGGTGCAGCAGAATGGCATTTAGTGATTTCAAAGCAATCCCTGAAGTTCAAGAGAGATTCAGAATACGGCATGTGGAAAATGACTTTATAGAAACTGAAAACAGTGCGGGTCCTTCCGAACAATTTTTACAAGAATTTGATTTTAACCGTGAATATATTGATGTTCTTACCTCCGAGGGTGCGCGGTGTGAGGCAATAATCTTCCCTGTTTTGCGTGAAGTCTACAAAGGGTATGCTGAGGACTACGCGCTCTGGATAAAAAAGCCGATCACTTACGATGATGTTTTGAGCGGGACACCAGATTATTTTATTTCCACACGGTCTGAGTTAGGCAAACTTGTAGTCGGCACGCCATTGATAATGATGGTTGAGGCAAAGAAGAACGATTTTGAGGTTGGTTGGGGACAATGTTTAGCGGAGTTAGTCGCCGCTCAAAAGATCAACGAGGATACGGAACATCCTGTGTACGGTATTGTCAGCGATGGAACACTCTGGCAGATTGGACACCTTGTCGGTGAAACCTTCACCCAAAATCGAACGAGTTTTAGCGTGGATAATTTGCCTGCTCTCTTTGGTGCTATTGATTCTGTCTTTAAAGCTGCAAAAAACTCCGCCCCGTAAGCACTTTTATGATTTGTGCAAAACCCACCTATTCTCCCGCAACCTTCTCAAAAATGATAACATGCTGCCACGGCAGATCGTCATGCGTCTCTACCCAAGACAACGGGTGTGGTGTCGCCTCTTTCACCACCTGCAATTCACTCATCTTGTGCAAGCGTTTAATCGGCACATTGTCATCTTCCAAACGATATTCTACAAACGCTACTCTACCGCCCACTTTGAGGGCACGACAGATATTATGCATCATCTCATACGGATGCGAAAATTCGTGGTAAACATCTACCATAATAGCGAGGTCAACCAAATTCGGAGGCAGTTTCGGATCGGTAATCGTGCCTAACACGCCTTTGATATTGGTAATACCTTCTTCTGCCATCTTTTCAGCAAGGATGTCAAGCATCTCTTGCTGAATTTCAACACCATAGATAGTACCTGTTTTGCCAACTATAGGTGAAATACGCCGGGCGATGTAACCTGTACCAACCCCAATATCGGCGACAACATCCCCTTCTTTTAGTTTCAACATTTCAATGAGTTTATTCGGCATCTCTTCGCGTTCACGTGCGGGGCGCTCTAACCATCCCGCAGCAAGATGTCCCATGACCTGCGATATTTCGCGCCCCATGTAGATTTTGCCGATACCATCTCGACTTGGGGTGCGTTGTGCATAGCGTGTGCTTGCTGGACGTGTCTGGTCGGTTTCCGAGTGCGAATCGCCTTTCGGTGAAGTTGTTGTATAGATTAGCAGAAACAGTATACCAAAAACAATGACGCAAATCTTTGTGAGTTTTCGGGGTTTTAAACCCCTCCCACAAATGCTTTGTAATTTTGTAATCATCGGTTTACCACCTTCCGAGATAGAGTCCTCGGTTTTCCATCGGTATCGGCACACGAATGCCTTTCTGCCGTTGCGAGTCAACGATGGCAAAGACCATTTCGGTGCTACGATGTGCAAGTTGAATGTTGCCTTGCGTCTCAGTATCGGTGTCAATTGCTTCAACGATGTCCTCAATGCACCCTACAGTGCCACTTTTCCGTTCAAAAAGCGGAAATTGCGTGTCTAAAATTTCATTAAACTGTCCTTGCCGTTTGCGAAGTTGAAAACCGAGTCCATTGTTGAGGGAACGGACTGTACCTTCACTACAATTCACTTCAAATTCATAAGCGGTGCCCGGAATACTGATACCGTTGATTCCATTCTGAAAACGGATAAATCCCATCACAATTCCCGGATCAGTATCGGTGCGGTTATCCTCAAAGTCAGCATCATCAACAGCGACGTTGCCTTGCACGTATTCTATCGGCGAATCGCTTGCTAAAAAGAGAATTAGATCGGCGGCGTGAGTGTAGCCCCATAAAGCGGAACCACCCGTATAGGAGATGATAGAACGCCGCTCACCTAATTCGCCACTTTCAAGGATTTCACGCATCTTGATATAGCCAGGTGTAAAACGTCTCTGTGTACCGAGATTGAATTTGATGTTGTATTTTTCGCACACCTCAAGCATAGCATCCGCCTCTTCCATAGAGGCACAGAGCGGTTTATCGCAATAGATACCTTTGATACCATTTTCTGCGGCAAATTGTGTGATGTCGGCGTGGTTTCCCGGGCGCGTGGCGATGCTGATAATATCAGGTTTTTCCTGCACTATCATCTCTTTATAGTCAAGATAGTACTTCGGGATGTCCCATTTGTCGCAGACATATTTTGCTTTTTCTTCAACCACATCTGCGCCAGCGACAATTGTTGTTCGCTCAAAAGCGGTGTAACCAGCAGCATGTGAATACGGTAGTGCACCGTGGGGCGTTCCTCGCACCTCTTCATCAATGGTGCCGCCCATCCGTCCACAGCCAACAATACAGACACGGTATTGTGTGGTTTCCATCGGAGTTCCTCCATCATATTTACCTAAAAGTGTTCATAATTGTATTGTGCAATATCAAACAGATTACACTCACACATTTTTTTCATCATGATTTACGGCGTTTGTAGTCGCGCAATTCATTGCGCCTCTTTAACTTGTTACGGCACGCGGAGCGTGCCTACTACCTTTAAGCACATATCTGACGAACTTATTTATGCACACCGCATTTTACTTGGCATACTGATTTCTGCTATGCCGTTAATTGGACAACATCCAGTTTGACAACTTCCTTTATATGTCCATAAGATGCGGTTTGTGTTAGTTCCTGCACCTCTGGTGACAAGCGATTGACGATTGGTTCTGGCAGTCCGGATCTGCCTTCATATTGCGGACGATACCTTAAAATAAGGAATCTTCTATCCCGATCTTTTGGTCGCCACTGCAAAACACCGTGTGTCAAGAGTTCAGAGATAACAAGGAAGTCGCCTGCTTTTGGCGTGAGATTGGTAAAAACGTCATCTGGTTCAGGATCAATGCCATCTGGTCCAGGTGTCAGAAGGTCTTCAGGGCGTTCAAATTGGCTTTTATGCGACCCCGGAATGACTATTAGACCACCATCGCCAGGATTCACATCTGTCAAGTAGAAGAACGCTACAAAATCATTGCAGTAGATTTGGCTATCCTTAACTTCATATCGTGTGAGCCAGTGGCGTCCCTCGCGTGCGCAATGCAGTCCTGCAGGATTTGTTCCCATCGGTTGCCTGTCAGGATTGTGTTGTTCAAGTGTGAGTGTGCCTGTTACAAACCTCGGCATATCAAAGGTGAACTCTTTGACGAGGGGCCAGATAGCGGGATGCACCGTCATCGCTTCAAGCGATCGGTCAAATGCAAATCCGTGCTCATATCTACCGCCTTTGCCTGGTTCTAATTCGCGCGGACGCGTTGTAAATCCTTCGGGGCGTTCGTCAAGTGGCATGTGAATATACCTATCAACAGCCTCTTGTGCCGCTTTCAGTGCGTCCCCCGTAACAGCGTTTTTAATATGTAGATAGCCTGTAACGTCAAATAAATAGCGTTGTTCTGGTGTCATTCTCCGTTCCTTTTAGGTTAACTGGACATGTTCCTGTTTAACAATATCCTTGATATGTGTATAATGTGCGGGTTGTGCAAGTTCACGGGTTTCAGGGGAAAGTCGTTCCATCACTTCAGGTGGAAACGGGTCTCTGCGTCCTCTATTATCTTCAAAAAACTGTGTCTTGTAACGCAAAATGAGAAATCGGCGATACCTTTCCTTCGGTTTCCATATTAAAACGCCATGGGTGAGTAGTTCGGACATAACGATTGCATCGCCTGCACGTGCGGTAACATTTACGAGAGCAGGATGGAGTTCATCAGAGGGATTCTCCGGGTCTGGAAAGAAAATCCCTTCTGGTCTTTCAAAACCTGCTTTGTGAGAACCCGGCAATACCACTAATCCGCCATCACCCGGATAGACATCGGTGAAATAGAAAAAGATTGCAAAGTCGTTGTTGTGAATTTTCCCATTTTTAGCGACATATCTCCGCGTCTGCCATCCGCAATCTTCACGAGCACAGTGCAGCTTGCCGATAACTTGATCATGTTCAGGACCTTTTGCAACCAGAGATCCCCGATTAAAACGCGGCCTGTTGCTGGTCAACTCTTGGACAATGGGCCATGTTTTTGGGTGAAGTGTGAGTGCCTCAAGCGATTTGTCATAAGAAAAGCCGTTTGAAAAACCGCCACCGCCATAACTAATGCCTGGCGGGAGTTCGTCTACTGGTGTTTGGACACAACGTTCAACAGCATCTTGGGCATTTTTTAATTCTACTTCACTGAGAACGTTTTTCAGGTGGATATAACCTGTCAAATCAAATAGGTATCGCTGTTTAGGAGTCATAATTCCCTCCTTTTAGGCTTATATTGTGAATTGTATCATATTTTTTTATATTTTGAAACAAAATTCAGTGTATAAATAGATTCTAAAATATCTCCAAAAATTGTCCGATGCGTAGTATAATGTTTGAAAAGCCAAATGGAGGTGTGTATGAAACTCGGATTTGTAAGTGCGATTTTGCCTGACCAAACATTGGCGGAAGTTATCCAATTTGCCGCCGATACCGGTTATGATTGTGTTGAACTGATGTGCTGGCCGAAAGGAAAAGCGGAAAGACGTTATGCAGGCGTTACACACGTTGACGTAACGGCACTTTCCGATGCAGCAGCAGATGACATTCTACAATGTGTTTCAGATGCGGGGATAACGATTAGCGGGTTAGGTTACTATCCAAACCCACTAACACCTAACGAAACAGAAGCGAAAATCTATAGCGAACATCTTAAACAGCTGATACTGGCAGCGCAACGGTTGTCAATAGACATTGTAAATACGTTCATCGGCAGAGATCAGACACGCACAATAGACGACAATTGGGAACGGTTCAAGCAGGTGTGGAAACCGCTCATCCAATTCGCTGCGGACCATGGCATCCGTATCGGCATTGAGAATTGTCCGATGTTTTTCACTGAAGACGAATGGCCCGCTGGACAAAACCTTGCATATTCTCCAGCGATTTGGGAACGGATGTTTGAGGAAATTCCATCCAAGAATTTCGGACTCAATTTCGACCCGTCCCACTTTATATGGCTGCAGATGGATTACCTGAAACCGCTTGCTACGTTTGCTAATCGTATCTTCCATGTGCATGCGAAAGATGTACGGTTAGATAGAGAACAACTTGATGAAGTGGGAATCCTCGCAACACCATTGGCGTATCATACACCGAAACTGCCGGGGCTTGGCGATGTCAATTGGGGCAGTTTTTTCTCGGTCTTGAGCGATACCGGTTATGACGGTTCGGTCTGTGTTGAGGTTGAGGATCGCGCTTATGAAGAGACGTTGGAAACACGGCAACGCGCTTTAAGGCAGAGCCATATTTTCCTCAGGCAGTTCATCGGGTGACGGGATGAGCTACTACGACTGGCTACAAACAGAATATACGGAACTTGAAGAAGCAGGATTGCTGCGCCATCTCCGCACCGTGATGAGTCCTCCGACAGATGTAATCACTCTTGATGGAAACTATGTTGTGAACCTCGGCTCAAACAACTATTTAGGGTTAAGCATGCACCATAGGGTAATTGCCGCAGCAGTTTCAGCAACTTATGTTTATGGTACAGGTGCAAGCGGTTCTCGCCTTATTTCAGGAAATAGCGTACTCTACGAAACTTTAGAGGCAAACTTAGCGAAAACAAAGGGAACTGAAGCAGCACTTGTGTTTAGCTCGGGTTATGCGGCAAATACAAGTATTATTCCTGTACTTGTGGGCGAAGGCGACCTCATTTTAAGCGATGCGCTCAACCATGCAAGCATTATTGACGGATGTCGTCTTAGCCGTGCTACCAAAAAGGTATACCGACATTGCGATGTGGAACACCTAAAAACTTTATTAGCGGAGCCTGCTGGTTTTAGGCGGCGACTTATCGTAACAGACGGTGTTTTCAGTATGGATGGTGATATTGCCCCGCTACCTGAAATTTACGAAGCCGCATTGAATTATAATGCGATGCTACTGATAGATGACGCACACGGATTTGGCGTTTTAGGAAAAGATGGGAGTGGTACTGTGTCACATTTTGGATTAGAAGGACAAAATATTATTCAGATGGGGACGCTCAGCAAAGCAATTGGTGGTTTAGGAGGGTATGTCGCTGGAAGTCGTGTGTTGATTGATTTACTCATCAACCGCGCGCGTGGTTTCATTTTTACGACAGGACTTCCACCTGCTACGTTGGCAGCGGCAGATGCTGCGCTCAATGTGATGCGTACTTCACGGAATTTGCGTCGACAACTACTGAAACATGCAGAAACCATGAAAGCAGCGTTAACGAATTTAGGGTATACCTTATTACCGAGCCAAACACAGATTTTGCCGGTGATATTAGGAGAACCGCAACGCGCAACAGATGTCGCTGAAGCGTTACTTGCAGAGGATGTGTTTGCCCCCGCAATTCGTCCACCGGCTGTGCCAGCAGGGACAAGCCGTTTGCGCGTTACCGTGATGGCAACGCACACAGATTCTGATATAGAGCATGCTATAGGCGGGTTTGAAAATGTACGCCACCTTACTTGTAGTGAATGAAATAACCTATCTCATAAATCATTGCCTCTACAATAAGAGGTGGACAGTTTTGTCAAAAACATAACATACTCACGACACAATTACTTGTTGAAATTATTGTGTATTTATGTGAAACTATGACAAATCCAAACTGAAAGAGACCTACCAATATGAGCACAAAAGCACATGTAATTGATTTTGATAAACAGAACCCTATTGACCGCGGCACAGGTGTCCAAACAGTGCCGTTGGCAGGTAAGTGGCTGGATTCAACATCACTTACCAATGGCATAACGATGTTTGAACCCGGTGCAGCGATTGCACGCCACTACCACAACTGCGATGAATCTGTGACGATTCTTGAAGGTGAAGCCACCTGCGAAGTCGACGGTGAAATCTTTACAATGAATACCTACGACACAACGTTCGTTCCTGCTGGTATCCCGCATCGGTTTTGGAATGAAAGCGGCGCCCCCATGAAGATTTTGTGGACTTATGCCTCTGTTGAAGTAACCCGTACCTTCACGGAGACCGGTGAAACGGTTGGGCATCTGTCTGCTGGTGACCAAGCGGTTGTATCCTAAACAGGAGATATGGTATATGTCCGTACAAAGTTATATTAAGGAGAATCAAGATTCGTTGTGTAAGTTGCTACAAGAACTTGTCAGAATTCCTACTGTTAATCCGCCGGGTGAGAATTATGCTGAGATTGTTGCACTGCTTGAGGCGAAGTGCAACACGTTGGGAATGAAAACAAATGTTGTAAAGGTTCCAAAACGACGTGCTGAACAAGTTATTTCAAATGTCTCAAGCCATCCCCGCTTGAACCTGATTGCACGTTGGGATGTCGGTGCTTCAAAGACAGTGCATTTTAACGCCCATTACGATGTGGTGCCAGTTGCGGGGGAGTGGCGTTTTGATGATCCGTTCAGCGGAAAGATTGAAGGCGAGTGGCTTTACGGGCGTGGTGCAGATGATATGAAGGATGCCATCGCTGCACTTCTATTTGCAATTCAGGCTGTTCAGGAAAGTGGCATTGAACCGTTGTTTAACATTGAATGCTCGTTCACTTGTGATGAGGAAACTGGCGGGCAGTTAGGAGCAGGATACATTGTTGAGAAGGGATTGGTCAAAGCGGACTATGTTGTCAACTGTGAGGGTGGTTCAGAGATGAACATCGGCAACGGACATAACGGTGTGCTGTGGTTGGAAATTGACGTCCACGGAAAAGCGGTACACGGGTCTCAACCAGACAAAGGGATAAACGCTTTTGAAAAAACAGCCGAACTTGTATTAGCCTTGCAACGGGTAAAACGCGATTTGAAGTCCCCGGAACGCGCATTTAAACTGCCTGATGGCGGTGAACGTTTTCCAACTATGAACATTGGTGGAACGTTTCGCGGCACTGAAGGGGATAAAGTCAATACTGTTCCGGCACATCTCACGTTCTCAATTGATCGGCGGGTTACACCGAACGAAAAGCTTGAGTTTGCGGAACTTGATTTACGAGAAGCAATTTCAGGGGCATGTGAGTACTATCCGGATTTAAAAGCAGAGGTGCAAGCAATCTTACGAATTGAGCCATGTATCACAGATATAGATTCTCCTTTGGCACAAGGTTTTGCTGATGCAGTGCGGACTGTGCGATTCAATCAACCGAAATTTAAGAGTACTGCGGGATTTACGGACCTACACTATTTTGTGAACACTGGTTTGCCGGGAATTGGTTACGGACCGAAGGGTGAGGGGGGACATGCTATAAATGAACGTGTGCATATTCCCGATCTGGTGCGGACTTCTGCCATCTATGCCACCTTTATGACGCGTGCAGAACTATAACTATAATCACAGACCATCGTAGCGCGAAGTCTCTGTGCCTCAGCGATATATAAAAAAGGAATTTCATACAATGCAAAATCCAAAACCAGCGCCATTTAATGTTGTGCCAGATGACCCCACAGGAACAACGTGGGCATTACCTGAAGGCACACTCGCGCGATTAGGGAAAGGGTATTATCAAAAAAGAGAGAGTGAGATAGGAATTTCTCCAGATAGCACATATTTCGTCATTGGCACTCTTATGGGACTCTGGTGGTACGAAATGTCGTCAAGGTCACCCATTGCTTTGTGGGAAACGGAACGTGGTCTTATTTCTGCTGTCAATTTTTCGTCTGATGGTAAGCTGATCGCCATTGGCAATTGGGATGGTAGAATTAAGATACGAGATGTTCAGAGTGGTGAGTGTATCACAGAAATAATGTGGATGAAAAATAGATACATTACCTTTTCTCCAGATAGCAATTGGATTGCCGCCGCCTCTCAATCTAAGGGTATAGTTCAAGTATTGGATCTCCAAAACGGTGTCCGCATCGCGGAGATGGATTGGGGTGGACATGAAACCAAGGGTGGAATTTCTCGACTCGATTTTTCGCCTGATAGAAAACTCCTTGCCGCTACAGCAGGTTGGAATACTTATGTATGGCCATCAGAAACTGGAACACCGATTATGAAGTTTGAGGGAAGACATTTTGCTTTTTCACCAGACAATCGTCAGTTGGCGTGTGTCACAAAAGGAGGTAAAACACTAAATGTGTGGGAATTTGGAAAGAATATGCCAAAGATGATATATAGCGAATCTGGGACAGTTAGGAAAAACCCATTTTTCTCACTAAAGGGTGAACTACATGCTATTGAGGATCGACAAGACACAATTGAAGTCTGGAATGTAGAACGCCGTGAAAAGCTACATGTTTTGGACTTACATCCAGAAAGTATTGAAGCTACATGTATAAAAAGATATCCGCTATTAACTCTCTCCGACACAGATGCAGATATCCCTCCGCATAAAAAGGATAAATGTAAAAACATACACAAATCCTCAATATTGGGTGAATCTGTTTACCCTCGGGGACAGATCCGTTTTTCACCGGATGGACAGACACTCGCATGTATACGTTCAGGTAGAGGTGTCGTGTTATGGGATGTTGTGAGTAAGAAAGCACGGAAAACTTTAATGAAGGAAGTGTTCATCAAATCGTTCGCTTTTCGCCCTGATGGTAACATCTTGGCTGTTTCCTCTTATAGAGATCGCTCCAATAATCAACGGACTGTCTACGTGTGGGATGTTGACAAACCCGATGAACCGATTGCCGAATTTGAAATTGCTCAACAAACGGAATCAATAGAGTGTATAGTATTTACTCCAATAGGTGATCGGTTTGCGGGAAGAGGTATAGATGACACAATTTGTGTATGGAATTTCAAACAAAAGGAAAAATTGGAACGGCTTACAGGCCACACCGATCTCATCAGTTCGTTGGCATTTTCTCCAGATGGTAAAGGACTTGCGAGTGGATCAAGGGATAAAACAGTCCGGTTATGGGACGTTGAATCTGGTGAACAGATTGCGATACTTCCTTTGGATAAACCTCTCACATACAGGGCAGCAATAGCATTCTCACCATGTGGCAACCTAATTGCAGGTGGAATGTTCGGTGAAATCCGATTGTGGTGTGCTGAAAACTTGAAACTGATCCGGACAATACCACAGCCTCAGGATAACCAAAAGGCGTATGCCCTTGCCTTTTCACCGTGTGGCGAGTATCTCGCATCTGGAACTTGGTGGCAAAAAGGGAGGGAGAAAACGACAATCCGTTTATGGGATGTTGCTACCGGTGAAAATATCCACACCTTCTGGGGACATACGACAGATGTGCAGTCGCTTGCCTTTTCGCCAGATGGAACGCTTTTGGCAAGTGGTAGTTTTGATGGCACAATTCTGCTGTGGGATTTGAAGTCCTTTATCGGTTCTCAAGACTAACAACAGACACTGGGTGTTAACTTGTAAAGGAGTAACACAATGCAAAATCCAAAACCAGCACCATTTAATGTTGTGCCAGATGACCCCACAGGAACAACGTGGGTATTACCGGAAGGTGCAATTTCCCGATTAGGAAAGGGCGTATATAGATGAGGGGTGTGCATAAATATTTGGCGCATCAACACAGACAGGGACAGACGCCAGGTGCCGCTTGATTTATAGAAA
>JAGWBU010000056.1:45359-53077 GCA_021295735.1 Candidatus Poribacteria bacterium
ATGGCATTCCCCGTGTGGCATGCTGCGCCTCTTTGAACTTGTGGACGGAAACCCACGGCGTGTGCGGACTACCTTTAAGACATATTTAACATCGGAATTATTTATGCGCACCCCTCAGTTATTTATAATTTTCATGAGTGTGCCTATTACTTTTAAGAAACTTGGACGCACCTGAGGAATTCAGCGCGCGTAGAACTATCTTCCCGAAATGCACCCCGCATAGCATTTGTTGTCATCTTTGAGGTTTGTTTTTGGACGCCACGCGCCATCATGCACATGTGCTGTGCCTCCATTACAACTGCAACCCCTCGTGGTTCTAATGCTGCTTCCAATGCTTCGGCAATTTCGCGTGTTAAGCGTTCCTGAACCTGTAAACGTCGAGAAAACATATCCACAATTCGAGGAATCTTACTTAAACCAATAACCCGGTTCAGTGGAAGATAACCTACATGACATCTCCCCCAAAACGGGAGAATGTGGTGCTCACAGAGACTATAAAATTCAATATCCTTAACGATGACCATGTCGTCACACTTTTCGTCAAAGATAGCCTGGTTTAAAATTTTATTGATATCCTGACGGTAGCCGCTCGTCAAAAACTCCATCGCTTTTGCGGCGCGGAGTGGAGTTCTTACCAAACCTTGACGGTTCGGATCTTCGCCTATATTTTCGAGGATCTGTGTATAGAGAGATTCTAAATCCGCTGTCTTATCTTGCAATTCCTGCTTGTGATTAGCTTCGCTTTCCTGTTCAGTATTCATAAATTAAGAAGATTCTCCATAGTAATCGAAATGATTTTTGGGTGTTTCTCGCAAGCGGAGACGGTGTAAAACCACCGGTTGTAAATTCGGTTTCAACACATCCCAAAGTACTTTCACAAAGTTTTCGGATGTTGGATTGAGTTTCTCAAATTCTGGTGTATCAAGATTTAGATGTTTGTAATCAAAACGTGCATAAACCTGTTTTTCGACCACTTCGTCAAGCAGATTCAAACTCGCTACCAGTCCAGTTTTAGCATCTACGTCACCTTTTACGGTGACTTCAAGTACGTAGTTATGCCCATGTCCAGCAGGATTGTTGCACTTCCCGAAGATGTCTCGGTTTTCTTTATCACTAAGCACATGGCTGTGCAAACGATGCGCTGCACTGAACTCGTAAACTTTGGTGAGATAAACCATCAAATCTTCTCCATAGTAATCAGCAAATCTCAATGAATTTTCATAGAGTCGAACCCGATGGAGTAGACCATCGGGAAGGGTAGGAGCGAGTCTTTGCCAAATTTCAATCGTGATGTTTTCACATGTCGGTTGTAAGTGCGGTTTTTTGACGAAGACAGGATGTTGTCTGTTCAGGTGTTTGTGATCATAATTGGCAATCACTTCTGACTTTAACAACGCATCCAATGTCGTCAAATTGATGACCATTCCGTCATCAGCATCTAATTTTCCTTTGACCATCACTTCAAGTACGTAGTTATGACCGTGACTATTCGGATTCGCTGCGGCACCGAACAACTCAAGGTTTTCAGCATCGCTCAATTCAGGAATGCGATTGTAATGAGATGCCTCAAAGGCGGTCTGCCGTGTTAGGTAGTACATCGGTCATTAGACACCTAATGCGTTTGTGCTGCTACTTTGAGTTCATCATCAACGGATTCATATTGAACTGTCATGACCCATTCACCTGTGCCTCGCAATTGCACGTTGCACTTTTTCAACCACTCAATTAACGTTAGTTTGTCGCGTGCTTCCCACTCGCAAACCATCCTACCTGATAATGTATCACATAAGACACGAATGTTACGGACATCATCGTTTGCTTCTTCTTGGAACCGCTTTAGTAACCGTGCTACATCTTGGCGTGTCATGCAGGCAATCGCATGGGCAGAAATAAATCTCATAATTCAATCTTTAGCGTGTTTGTGACGAATTTGGGGCGACTTCCGTATCGCCCCAAATTCAGGTTTAATCGCGTGCTATGGGTGCGCCGACCAGATTACCCCATTCTGTCCAACTGCCATCATAGTTGCGAACCTTCTCATAACCGAGTAGGTATTTCAATAAAAACCAAGTATGCGATGAACGTTCACCAATACGACAGTAAGCGATGGTCTCTTTACTATCGTCAACACCTGCGCCGCCGTAGATGGATTGTAGTTCATCGTAAGACTTAAATGTGCCATCTTCTGCGACCGCAGTTGCCCAAGGTATATTTGCTGCGCCTGGGATATGTCCGCCTCGTTGTGCAGTTTCACTCATGCCTGGCGGTGCGATCACTTCACCCGAAAATTCTGCTGGTGAGCGCACGTCAACGAGGTTAATGACACCTTGTTCAAGTGTGGGTAGAATGTTGTCCTTTGTTGCGCGAACGTTGTCATCGGGGAATTTCGCCTGATACCCAGTGGCAGCGTAAGAAGGAACGTCTGTAACGAGTTCTCTGCCTTCATCAATCCACTTTTGACGACCACCGTTCATCACTTTCAGTAGACTCTCATCGTGTCCATAGTAGCGGAATTGCCACAACGCGTACGTAGCAAACCAATTGTTGTTATCACCATAAAAAATAACAGTAGTATCGTTAGCGATGCCACTGTCGTTGCAAAGTGCTTCAAACTGGTCTTTCGTGAGGATATCGCGTCGGATTTGGTCGCACAACTGTGTCTGCCAATTCAAACCGACTGCCCCCGCGATATGTCCTTCTGCATAAGCTGAGGTATCAACATCAACTTCAAGTAGGCGGATGCCAGCATCGCTGCCATGTGCGGCGACCCACTCCGTACTTACTAAAACATCAGGATTTGCGTAATCAGCCATTGTGTTTTATGCCTCCTTATCTGAAATTTAAAGTAAATTTATGCTGTGCAAGCATAAATTGCGTTTTTGCGTTTTCATGCTCGTTTGTGCTTATATTATACGCTTTTGAATTATATTTGTCAAATATGGATGATATTAGGGTGTGTAAAGTTTTTGTAGAAATCCGCACAACTCCTATTGTAGGAACCCCGCCCTACAGTGGAAAACGCCGCGTAATCATTGCAAATTGAACCTATATAACCAAATATTTACACACCCGATGGCACGATGGCACGGATTATTTACAGACTGTGGGCAGATATTTGTCTGAAGCGCGGATTACACAGATGACGTGGATTTGGACATTTTTTTGTAGGAGCGAGTTCCAACTCGTGACAGCGTTTCTTGTTGAAGGAAATCAATACTGAATGCGCGTGTGGTATTCGGCGGGCACCAAATCAACGCTGTGAATGCGTTCTTCGCATTCAGCGGGTACCCCGCTCTACAATGGTAATGGGGCATGGCATACGCTAAAATGAATGATACCTATGGAATTATAAACTAACGTGAGTTTGATAAATCCCGTAGGGAATCAACACCGAATGCGCCTATGGCATTCGGTGGGGTAGAACGGAAATGGAAGCTATTGAGGACGATATTTCCGAAAAAATAAGTGAAACCCAACTCTTTATTATTCTCAAGACGGTTGAATTGTTGGGTTTCGCTTCGCTCTACCCATAGGTGTAAACTTAAGGATACACCTTCTTGTGGGAGGGGTTTTCAACCCCGATGAATGCCATACGGGGAATGTCTAAATGGCATTCGGACCGTTGATTTAGCGCATTCAGCGTTGATTTGGATTTAACAGGTTGAGTCTCACAAAATCAGGCGGACAAGGTTTCCCTCCCACAAGAAAAAAACCAGCATTTTTCCTTAAGTTTACACCCGTCAAATGCCAAAAGCGCATTTGGCGTTGATTTGGCTGAATGCCCGCCAAATGCCACAGGCGCATTTGGCGTTGATTCAGGCATTCATAGCGTTGATTTATAGGTTTCGCTTCGCTCTACCCAACGGACATTTATATTCATTCTAATTATCAAGCTCACGTTAAACTATATTCCAAACCAATACCGACATTTAATCAGAAAAATGTTTTGTCCTTTGTCCGTAAAACTGCTGCCTAAGCGATACAACGGACGGAGATCAAGCTCTGTTTCCTGAACCGATTCCAAGACAGCTTCACGCGATTGAGACCAGACAAGAAAAAACGTGCTGCCGGGACGAAATTCCCAGCGGAGGACGGTGTTGCCGCGTAAGGAACGCCGATGAAAATCCCGGTTTTCATTTAGTAGATACGGTTTAAACAGATAAGATTTCGGTTCTACCAATTCTTTGAAGTTCGTAAAATCACCGATAGTGATGAAAGGTTGCACATAGAATTGTAAACTCAGCGTTGGTGTAAAACTGATGTTTGCGCGCGTGGTAAAGTCTAAAGTGCGGTTCTCGAGTTCCCCATAAACGTAATGTTGCTGCGTTTTCCCATTGATATTCTTTTCAACGATGTCCACCCATTGTGCATCCCGCTTCTGATAGTTATACCGTGGACCAAAGGTAAACTCAACGTTAGATGCGATCCGAATGCGTAGACCGAACCGGACATCATATCCATACGAACGTTTCTCGTCATCCCACGAGAAGCCTGGATTCAGTTCTAACTGAACCATTTTGCGGCTGTCAGTTGCCAACCGGGTGAAAACCCACCAACCCGGTGGATTTTTAATCAGTCTGCCGCCACGTCTTACGTCTTCATCACTAAACGATTCTAAGTTACGTCCAACCCAGAGTTCGTAGTCCCAATAGTTTTTAAAACGACCAATTGTCCATATTTCCGAGAAACTATTGATATTCACACTGTCGTAGTTCCAAGTGCGCCAGCCATAAAGCCCAAATCTGACACGTCGGAAGATGCTAAATGGATTCTCTTTGCGTATCGTGAGGTCGTAATTCCACTCTAATTTGTCACTACGTTGACTAAAACCGAGGTCATTTGTCTCAAAAGCTGGGGAGAGTGCTTTAAAATCGGTATCAAATCTCAACCATCCGCCGCGTTTAGCAAAGTTGAAGTGGGTAAGGTAGCCCGATTTACGGGCATCAAGTTCTCCTGCTTGGCTCCCTGCCAGAGTGCCTTTTATTAGGTATTGTTCTTTGGCAAACTTCAAATCCCAATCAAACCCACCCACATAAGCAGCGTTAGAGTTTTGACGGTTAACGGCGGTGGCTATCAACCCAACACGCGAATTCCCTTTTAGCACGTCTTGATTAATTCGACCTACAAAGTGATTCGTCAAGGGTTCAATGAGATGTTCACGGGGATTGCCATTTTCCTTGATTTGGGCATATTCGGGTGCGGTGACTGCCTCCATGATACCGAAAGAAGTATTGCTTTGCGTTCTGCCGACAATTTTGGCGGCACCGAGAATCGTTGTCGATTCGGGGCGGCTCTGTTCCTCTGCACCAGTGGGGATATCAAAATGTCCCGGGCGCCGTCCAATACGGCGCGAATAAAAGAAACGATGTCCACTGGTTTGAAAGATAGACGCTCCTTTGACAAAGAAGGGACGACGTTCCTCAAAATACTCTTCATAAGCTGAGAGATTTAAGCTGGCAGGGTCTGCTTCTACTTGTCCAAAATCGGGGTTGATTGTGGCGTTGAGGGTGGTTCCGGTGCTGACCCCATATTGGATATCAGTGCCAATATTTCCCCACAAATCTGTTTCGCTATTGAGGATTGTCCTGCCCATCGCATAAGGCACAATTTCAATATGTCGGGAGGGATAAATATCTTTGATGCCAGTTAGGTCTCCCAAGCGTGCCACCCAACCGGGCTCATCTTTCTTAATCAAACGCCAATGGGCATCCTCTTTTTTTCTGCTAATATACCGATTAACTTGGAGTCCCCAAACATATTTATTTTTTGGAGAAAAACGCAGCACATGAAACGGAATTTTATATTCGACTGACCAACCATCCGCGTGAATTTGCGTCTTGGCATCCCACACACCATCCCATGTCCTGTCCGGATATTTATCATCGGAAATGATACCGTCTGTCACGGATCCTGAAGGATGCACAGTAAACCAGAAAGCACGCTGTCTGTTGTAGTGTGAATCAATGTTTATATTGACTTTATCTGAGTCAATATAAACATTGTCACGTCTGATTAATTGCGCATCTATTTTATCTGGCTCACTGTCATAACACATGATCCCAAAGTAGAGCGCATCGTCATTGTAGGCGATTTGGAACGTAGTGCGTTCAGATGCGGGATCTCCTTCATCGGGATCGCGTTGGCGAAAACCCTCGTGGAGTGGCGCAGTTTTCCAGATGTCGTCATCTAAAACGCCATCTAACTTCGGTGGTGTACCCTCAATGCGGATAGCTGTCGCTGTGCGGTGTGCTGATGTTTCTTCGGCTTCTGCCAATACATCGCCTGGGAGTTGAAACACGAAAAAAATCGCAATAAACATCCAGGCGATCCAATAGTCTAAATCAATTTTCATAATGCTTCCGTTCTCCTTCGCGTGTATTTATTTCTACATTAACGCTTCAACGGATGCACTTTTATAGCAACCCTCCTACTAAAGAAGTTGTGGATGTCTTAGTGCAATAATTTTACTATTGGATTGCTTTACCTTTTTTGATGCCACCCCAAGTTGTTGTTAACCTACCGATAGGAGAAACAGCGAGTGTTTCCTCAAGTCCTTTTGTCATAATATTATTGATGTCGTCTTCATCCAGAGGGGCGTTGAAAATAGCCACTTCGTCAAGTACCCCTGAAAAATCCCAACCCGGTCCACCTTTCCATCGCGCTAACCAGATGGAACCGCTTTCGTTATTTTTGGTGAGGTCGGGTTGTCCAACGTTGATGTCTGCAACTTTTTCACCGTTGACATACAATATAAGCGTCTTGCCATCGTGAGTGAGTGTGACGAAACTCCATTCTTCCATTTCCCATGTTCCAGCCCGAATCTGACTATTATCTATTGCACCATTGAATACAAAACTTCCGTAGAAATCGTTGGGACCGATAAGAATATTTGGATTGTGCCAATCTCTTTCAATAAGACGAATGTGAGGGCCAGCAGGTGCTCTCAACGGTTTCACCCAGAGCAGGTACGTAAACCCATCGCGACAATCGTCAATAGTTGCACTTGCGGGAATGACCACTTGATTACTTCCATCAAATTCTACGCCCATGCCTATCTTCCCTTCTACTCGTTTAGCACCAACGATCTTTCCATCATTTCCTTTACCTGAGGAATCTTTAACTTCTGCTCCTTTCCCTGCATCAAAGAGCCACACACCCATTACAGATTCTGCATCAATTGCCGCACAACTTTCGTGAACCCATAGTCCAGTAAAAAACAGGACCAGCATAATAACCAAAGTATTTGTAACTTTCATTTTTCTCCTCCTTTTATCCTATTATTCCGTACTGCGAACTGTTAGTCAAGTTCTGTGCCGCATCGTGGGCAATTATCACCCCAAGTTGATCGTCTACCTTCACCGCAACCGTGACATTCACCGAACGGATGTTCATCAGGTTTCGCGCGGGCACCACCTTTCTTGTAAGTGATGATACGCCATACAGTCTCACCATCTTCCTCCCAACAGAGCCAAACGCCTTCTTTCCTACCGTCGGAAGATGTGCCATCATGCTTTTTGTAAGGACCACCCCATTTGCGATTCCCATTTTTATGATAGCATATATAATCGCCTTCGTACTTATCATCACGAAAGTGGGCTACGCTGGAAATGTTCCCATTCTTGTGGTATAGAATCCATTTTCCATCCTTTTTACCGTGAATGTAGTTGCCTTCGCTTCGTTTTACCCCGTTCGCGTAATAAGTAATCCAATAACCGTGC
>JAGWBU010000057.1:0-15751 GCA_021295735.1 Candidatus Poribacteria bacterium
TTGACACCTGTTGAATTTGAGCAAAAAACTTGTCTTAACTTTACTAATTTTTTGGCCCTAATTAGCGTTGGCACTTCAATATCTTGTCGATGTTGTTTAGAAAACTTATCAGATAAATATTTTGTAGGTACGCAAGCCGGATACCGGTCCAATAATTGCCCACGTACTCCCAATCACGTAATCTCCTAAAATTAATCCCAAAAAGAGTGGTGCTACCCGTCGGTGCAGCCTCAAACCGCCATGCCGTAAAATCATGTACTTCAGAAACCACGCCACGAAGAAAGCGAACCAGAAATAATCCATTGCAAAACTGATGGCAAGCGCGTAACCAGCTGGATGAAAGGGCCACCATAGGAAGTGCATTCGCATATACATCATCACAAACGTCAAAAGCGCACCAATACCCATAAAGCCTATACCGATCATGTTTGGTTCAGTTGGATTATGTAACCACCGCTGCAGTCTACCGAACGACTCTCTGCCAACCCATCCCTTGAAGCCACCAGCTTTCGCAACTGCACCGTTACGGAAGGTAATGTCAAGATTTGCCCAAAAAGTTGCTAAAATGCCTACCACAATCGCAATTAACATTGCCACCCATAGACGTCGGTTTCCCATTCCCGTCGATTCTGCCAACTTAAACGCTTCAATCTGATTCGGCATCGGGTGATTACGGTAGCCACGATTGAACCAATAAAAAAGCGACATAATCGTGAGGCTGCTGGTATCAAACTGCCGAGTCCCGCCAACCATTGCCAACATATCGTGTGGATTGACAAAGTAAATCTCATGCGGTGTGCCGAGCTCCGCACGCACACGTGTTATTGCAAAAGAGAGTAGGAAATAGATTCCAAAGAAAATGCCCGCAATCCATAACGCCATTCCTGCTATGTTCGCAAAAATACCAAGCGCAACAAGTGAACCGATAATACCTAACAGGGCAGCGCGATACGACATCGGTTCATCCGAATCATCAAGGTGTGATTTAAAACCGAGTGCTTTTTTTACTACTTCCATTAAATGACGACGTGTAACCCAGACTGCCAGTAGGAAAAGTGCAACCCATGCACCGTACGCTTGTTCGTTTAGAGCAGGAAAATAGCGCGTACCAAGTGCCGCCGCAATTACAAATTCTGCTAAACGTACAACAAAGAAAAACCAGCATGAAAACGAGAGATCAAGCGGAAGGAAAAAAGCTAATCCTACAGCAAACGGATAGACAGAAATACGTGTCCCACGAATAGCACTCCAAGGGCGTTCCGTGAAGATATTTTGGAACACGGCTGTCCGTTTGATATAAGGTATCTGAGGAAACTGGGGAAACAGATAATTAACGCCATTTACTACCCCAATAATTACTGCAATACTAAATCCTGCCCACATCATCCGATTTTTCAATAAGCGAGTGCCACCCTCCTCTGACAGTCGTAAAGGCAGCTGTATAATCGGATACGCTAACTTCTCTTGTTCTGCCCATCGCTTCCGCACAAGTGTGTTGATGCAAAGCATCATAAACATCATGATGAGGAAGAAAAGTCCCCAGAATACCAGAGGTTTCAGCCACACGGTAAAGTTATGGTTGGTATAGAAGCTAGATTCTCCTTCATAAAATCCTTGCAAGCTCTGCGGATCAGAAATTGTTAACCACGAAGGCAGATACCGAAAAAAGAGGGTTTGCCATTCATTCTCCTCTGTCGCAAACCGAAAAGGATGGGCGATACTGCCAAACATATTTTGCATGGTATCGTGCCCAGCAAATGTGCAGGAAACCGCCACCATAATGTAAACAGTGAGCAACTCACCTTGCTGTAGTATCCGTTGTGGTGCAATACGTTTCAAAAGGAAGTTAGCAACAACACACACAAACATTATGAAAATAGGTTGAATAAAAAGTGGTAGACATGAACCATCAAGGGAGTAGTATTTCACCTCAACGATTGTCATCCAATAGACGTTAATAGGGATAAGCAATACACCCAAAAGAAGAGAACGTCCTGTGATACGCGTCGGTGAGTTTTTACTTCCTTGAGTGTTCATAATATCCGAAGGGATTTACGCGAAATTACTAACGGTAGGTTTTAACGATTTCTGAAATGACACCGCGCCTGTTTTTCCAATTCAGACGGGCAGGCGGGATAAGATAGATACCGTCAATTGGAATTGTATCCTGATTGCGTATTTCTTGAACCAAGTCTAAAGTTAGCTGCATACCAAGGTCGTTTCCTGCTGTATCACCAAGGTCTCGGAATTTGTCCACAATAAACTGTGGAATGTAGAGACCCAAATTATCGCGTAGATAGGACGCACTGCGGAAACTTGTCAAAGGTAGGATACCGTAAAGAATTTTTATGTTGAGATGTGCTGTTGCTTTCTGAGCACGCGCGATGTCTTCAAAAGTCCATACAGGTTGCGTATAGGCGAATTTTGCGCCTTCTTGCACCTTATTCGTCAAGTGCTTAACATGAGGGTCAAGATTTTCTGCAATTGTGAAACCACCGCCATAGTAGAATCCACAAGGTTCTCCGATTGATGAACCATCGGCAAGTTCGCCATGATTGAGGCGAGCGATGAGTTTCATTAGTTGGACCGCACCGCGCACATCCGGCACAAGACTTGCTGCTTCATACGGTCCCGCTTTCGGATGGTCCCCAGATAATGCGACTATACCTCGTATCCCTAACGCTTCTGCCTCTAACAAATGCGATTGCATGCTGATAAGATTGCGGGATCGCGTTGTCCAATGGATAAGGGTTGGAATGTGGGTTGCCTGTTGCAGCCGAAACGCTGTGCCAACTGCACCGATATTTACCGCCGCACCAGAATTATCGGTTACATCAAATAGGTCTACGCCTATTGCAGCAAGCACCTTCGCTTCCTTCAGCAATGCTCGCAATTGCGGGAACGTATTTGCGCGTGTTTCTACACTCACAATTCGTTCTCGCGTTTCGAATACCTGCTGCACAGGGTTATCCCTTTGTGTCTTGTATGTCGGTGAACTTTTAGGCAGAACAAAGATACGAGGATGTCGTTTAACGGGTTTTATTCCAGCAACCGCTTGTCGAATTTTAGCGGTGTATTCTGGAGTCGTCCCGCAACATCCCCCGATCATGTTCGCTCCAAGCTTGATTAATTTATGAACATAGTCTGTGAAAACATCTGCGCCAACGGTATATGAAACAGCAATTTCTCCTTGTTCAACCCGCGGATTTCCTGCGTTCGGTTGCACAACAAGCGGGGCTCTGATGACAGGTGCGAGAAGTTCCATCGCTTGAACAAGATCGTGTGGGCCTCTACAATTGATACCAACTGCATGTGCACCAAGTTGTTCCAATTCTTGAGCAAAGACACGGACATCTACACCTGTTCCAACAGTGCCACCTGAAATTCCGCTTATCTCTACGATGACAGGTATTTTGTATGTAAGAGCCTGCTTTGTGGCAATTTCTGCTTGTTTGGGAGAAACAAAAGTCTCCAACAAAATCAGATCAACACCTTCATCAACAAGCGCATCCATCTGTTCTTTGAAGATAAGACGGATTGTTTTCGTAGGTGGATCCGTGTTTGTTTCAGTTGGATCCTGCGTTTGAAACGGGATTTGACCGACTGAACCAGCAATATAACATGTTTCCCCTGCTGCACTATGTGCTAATCTTACCCCTGCTCTGTTAATCTCTTTAACCTGATCTGCTAACCCGTGAATTGCTAATGCTTCTCTATTTGCCTGATAGGTGTTTGTCTGGATTACATCAGCACCTACATCAGCGTAAGCGCGATGTATCTCTAAAACTTTTTCGGCATGCTCATCAGAGACATTACATACATCTACACAAGGCAGATTTGCCGGAATCCGTTTCCGTAGCTCTGTTCCGATAGCACCGTCGCACACCAACACACGATGTTTTAGAGATTCTATGAAGTTTTCTTTTTTAGTTGGCGTGGTAGTCATGCTGTTTGCTACCGTAGCAAAACGCTACATAGGATTCCCGTGCCTACGACGGCAGACACGGGAATGTTTTGGGAGGTACAGTGAAGATACCTAACGTCAGTCAAATACAGTGGTCGTTACTGAATTGTCTCCCCAGTCTTTTCTATTGGAATATAATAATATCCAAAGATGATACACATCTCGTCTTCGGATGTTAGTCCGAATTGGAGTGGGGCGTTTTTATCGTAGTTATTATGTGTACACTGGAATTTGAGACCGTCATCAACATTCAAAATAAGCGGTGAATCGAACAGTGTTATAGGCGCATCATCATAAGCGATACTGCGATGCAACAATTCACCTGTTGAATTTTGAAAAATTTCAAACAGGTCACCGTGTCGATGCATGTGTGAAGTTAGTAGGAAAACATACAACTCTGTATCAGGATCGTGCCCGCGGCGTTCTAATTCATCTTCAACATACCACGTCAATTTTGCAACGCGTGTTGTATTTGGTGGAACATTTATTGCACGATTGGAAACAAAAATCTCAATTGCTTCGTACTTAACTTCTTCCTCCGGAATTGTGTAGATATTGACATAAGTTTCCCCGATCAACGTTTCATCACCGAGAAGATTGATATAGTGTGAATTCAGGTCGAAAACTGTATTCCCGGGCAGTCGCAATCCTACACCATCGGGGAATTCAAAGAGTGTATCATCTGTCTGCGTTCCGACTACAAAGAGTCTATCAATCCCAAAGTTGCCGAGAACTTGTGGATCATCTGGATCAAGTTCGCGAAATTGATCTTCCGGATTTACACCTATGCTGGTGTCTACACCTCTATTTTGAACACCATTTACCAGACCTTCCTCTGTGAGTCGATATACGATGAAGTGATGGCTTCCAGATGGATAGAAGATTTCAACTCTGTTAATAAAAATATCTCCCTCTACAGGTTGTCCATTTTCATCCTTAATCTGTGTTGCGTAGAATATTTCACGCTCAGTGCCCGGCTCAATTTTGAAAGGGGGTAAATGGATTTGATACCCTTCTCCAGGTGCTGGTGGCGGAGGAGGATTAAACACCTCTTCGGGATCACGTAACACACCTAAATCACCAACGCCTGCAACTTTTCCTTCCCGTGGGGCGCCAGCGGCTATCCACGTTCGAATCGCATCTATCTTTCCATTGTGAAGGGGTCCCATAAAGTAAGGCATGCGCGCTCCGAATTCTGGTGCTTCTGGTTCCATCAACTTCGTCAGAAGAAAACTGTTATCTGGATTGCCAGGGTCAATAAGTTTCATCCCGGCATTTGCTGCTGCAGTGTTGCGTGGTACTGTATCAATCAAATCTTGATAGGACTGTTCGTAAGTGAGATTCAAATTCGCTGCATTTTGGGGTGCAGCGTGACATGCACTATTCGCGCAACTTTTATCAAAGATATTATCCTGAATTTCATGATAGGTTGAGTTATCCTCTTGCTCAGTTGCACCTAAACGGTTTGCCACCCGAACAAGATCAAGTATATTAACAATTCCGTCACGATTGACATCAGGGTTTTGCACAGCGGTGCGGTCCGATGGTTGTCCGAATGCATTTGCGACCAGCACAAGGTCTTGAATATTTACTTTGCCATCTCTGTTCACATCCTCTAATAAGGTGGAACCTTCACCGTGACCGAATGCTGAAAACGACATGCCACCCATAAGCAAAACGAGAAATGCAGAATAAACAATCTTTTTATACATTATATATGATTTAACCTCCAGATATTGGTATAAATGTTACTCATTATTAATAGTGGTTTTGAAAATCTTGCTCTTTGATATAAATCTATATTTTAAAAGCGTCCATGCTGCAAACAATCCATCTGACCAAAAGCGGAGTTTTTTACCCTCTTTTTTTGTGCGAGGGAAATAGGAGACCGGCACTTCATGGATCTGATAACCTGCACGTAAAATCTTCGCTGTAACTTCAGGGCAGAATTCAAACCCTTCACAAGTCAAATTTAATTCCTTTAAAAGGTCAGTTGAAAATGCCTTGTAACCAGTAGATTCATCTGTAATTCGGCATCCGTAGAGGAGATTAGTGTAAATGGCGAGAACTCTGTTTGCAATAAAATTATGGATGCTCGCGTTTCCCCTCCCCTCCAGAAACCGCGAACCGTAGACAACTTCAACCTTTTCATTTTTCAAGGGTTCAACCAGTTGCAAAATGTCATTCGGGGAAAGTTCCATATCCGCATCCTGAATTATAACTGCTTTGCCTTTGACATGTGGAATCCCACTCCGAATTGCAAAACCCTTACCCCGGTTCTCCTTACAATGAACGATAGTTAAACTTTTGTCGCTACGGAGTTCCTCAAGGATAGTGTAAGTATCATCAGTTGACCCGTCATTAACAACTATAATCTGTTTCTCAAGGGGTAGTGCCTGTACAGTTTCAAGTACCTGTCGGATCGTTTGCTCTTCATTGTAAGCAGGAATAATAACAGATACTAACATTATGTATTACATTTCTATTAATGGTTATCGGTGGCCGGCTTTCAGCAATCAGTAAAAAGAAGTCAAAATACCTGAAGTCTCTGACTCTGATAATCAACACTCAATTAGAGCAAGGATTTTACCATGCCTCCATCTGCTTGAATTGTTGCACCGGTAATATAACTTGCCCGTTCTGAGGCAAGAAAAACAACCAAGTTCGCGAATTCTTCTGGATCTCCAATTCTTCCTAAAGGAATATCTGCTGTCATTCTCTCAAGCGCATCATCAAACGAGATACCTGTTTCTTCTGCACGTACTGTCGCCAACTGCTTAATCCGATCAGTAAAGATGATCCCAGGACATACGTTATTGACCAGTATCTTATCGGGAGCGAGTTCTGTTGCGAGTGTCTTGGCAAATCCGATCACACCTGTTCGCGCCATATTTGATAACATCAGTCCATCTACAGGTTGCTTGACAGAAACAGATGTAAGATTGATAATCCGTCCGCCACCGCGTGCACGCATCGTCGGTACAACAGCACGACATAAGTTTATCGTGCTCATCAGATTCAGATGCACAGCAGTCAGATAATCTTCTGCTGACAGGTCGTCAAATCGCCCCGCTCTGGGCCCACCTGCATTGTTAATTAAAATATCAATACCGCCAAAGTGCGATATTGCTTTATCTATTAGAGATTCTACCTGCTCTGGTTGACTAACATCTGTCGGCACAGCCAACACTTCGGAGTCCGTTTGGTTACGGATTTCCTCCGCAGTTGCCTCCAATGTGTCGTTATTTCTGGCACAGATGGTGACCTTTGCGCCTTCTTGTGCTAAACCGAGCGCAATTGCTCTCCCAAGCCCTTTGCTTGATGCACCTACAACTGCAATTTTTTCCGTAAGTCCGAGGTTCATACGTTGTTAATTTGGGCAGCAAACTGCCCTCAGTCCTTTCAAATGCTGAATCTATCTTATTTGATTAAGTATACTATTTTTGCTTTATATTGTCAATTATAATCCTTTGTAGTGCGTAAAGCCTTTGCCAACAGTACGGATGTCGTGGATTTCCATTCTTGTCTGAATCGCGGATTATGCGGATGACACAGATGACGCGGATTTTAAGGACATCATATCGGGACAACCAACACAACCGTAAACATATCATTTCGGCAATCTTAAGCAATACAATTTGACAACACCAGTGCCAATAATCCGCGTAATCCGATAAATCCGAGCTAATCCGCGATTCAGACACGCCCCTCCGCAATCGCAATCTCTTTTTTAGTTAAATCGTATAAGGCGTATACCAGTTTGTCAATTTCATTTTCAAGGTCGGAAATGTCTACGTCAGGGTCAACTTGTTTAGCATCAATGATCTTTGCAAACTATACCTTCAATCTTTGTAGCAATCTGTTGGTTTTCCACTGTTATGGATGGAATAGGAAAGTTATCATAAACTCAAATTTAAAGGGGCTCTCCTATAAATTCTCCGAATTCTCAACACCGTATGCAATGGGGTGAATTTTACCATGCTTAAGTAAAAGAGGCAAGCAAAATCAGGTTGAATGAAAATACATTTTCCATTGACAAACTCATCGTAAAATGATAAAATATAACTGCAATTTTGGTTGAATACTCACCGTAACTTGATAATCTCAAACAGAAACAGATTGACCAATCACAAACAGAGTTAAAAGATGACAGGGTCTACCATAAACGATCCGATAACTGAGGAGTTTTACATAAAACCATGAAACATTTTACATGCCTTTTCATTACGTTTTTTGCCGTTGTATTGATGCTGGGGCAATTTGCAACTGCTGATGATTGGCCTCAATGGCGCGGTCCAAACCGAGACGGGGTTTGGGACGAAACTGATATCATTGAGGAATTTAATGACCCAGAAATCCCTATACGTTGGAGCGTGCCTATCGGTAGCGGATATAGTGGCCCGACTGTCGCTGATGGACGTGTATACGTTACCGACAGGATCACAAAACCGAAACAGGTCGAACGTGTCCACTGCTTCGATTGGGAAACGGGAGACGAAATTTGGTCTTACACCTACGATTGCGTATACAAGATTGACTATTCAGCTGGTCCGCGTGCCAATGTCACCGTACACGATGGACTCGCCTATGCTTTAGGTGCGATGGGACATCTACACTGTTTTGATGCTGCCACTGGTGAAATCAAATGGAAAAAAGACTTAAACACTGAATATAACATTAATATGCCGATTTGGGGGATTGCTTGCGCGCCTATTGTTGAAGCAGATAATCTCATTGTGCAAATCGGTGGCAAGCCAGACGCATGCATCGTTGCGTTTGACCGAAAAACGGGTGAGGAAAAATGGAAAGCATTGGAAGATAACGCATCTTATTCTGCTCCCATCATAATTACGCAAGCAGGAAAACGGGTCTTAATTTGTTGGACAGGTGCTAACGTTGCTGCATTAAATCCTCAGACTGGAAAATTACATTGGAAATATCCGATTCCTCCCACTCGATGGGAAATCGGAATTGCCACACCCATTGTGAGTAACAATCGGTTGTTCGTTACTAATTTCTATGAAGGGGCATTTCTTCTGAAATTATCAACTGATGAATTAGATGTGAAACTTGTGTGGCACAAGCAAGGTAAAGACGAGAAGAATACTGAGGCAATCCAAACTACGATGTCAACTCCAATTTGGGCGGGTGATTATATCTATGGCGTAGACAGCTACGGAGAACTCCGATGCATAGATGCGCGAAACGGCGATCGGATTTGGGAAGATCTTTCTGCTGTTAAAAGAGCGCGTTGGAGCACTATCCACTTTGTTCAAAACGGTGATAGGGTATGGATGTTCAATGAGCACGGTGAACTTCTCATCACAAAACTCTCTCCCGAAGGACTTAGCATAATCAGTCGTGCAAAATTGATTGAGCCTACGCGTGACCAGCTAAACCGTAGAGGAGGCGTTACATGGGCACACCCCGCTTTTGCTTACAAACACGTCTTCGCAAGAAATGACAACGAACTGGTTTGTGCAAGCTTAGAGAAGAAATAATCAAATGAACTGGAGGAAAAATGAAGGCAAAACTCGCAGCTGGTCGTGGTGGTTCCACAAACCCGCCCGTCGCTCTACAGCAAGGACAAGAACTTCACGGATTTGAAGTCAAAGCGATCACACCAATTGATGAACTGCGCGCAGTAGCAATAGAACTCTTACATCCACGCAGCGGCGCACGGTTGTTGCATCTCCGGACAGACGACTCCAGAAACCTGTTTTCAATCAGTCCAATAACACCAACATTAGATGATACAGGGTTGCAGCATATCCTTGAGCATTCCGTAATGAGTGGATCTCGTACTTATCCGTTAAAAGGGGTGGTCTCTGAGATCATGAAAATGAGCCTCGCAACTTATGACAGTACGAATGCCATGAACTGGGTCGATCATGCCTTGTACTACACCTCAAACAGTGTCAAGAAAGACCTATTTAATGTTGCAGAAGTCCACTTCGATTCGGTTTTTCATCCACTTCTGACGAAAGAAACTTTCAAACGTGAAGGACACCATCTTGAACTTGCTGATCCAGATCAACCCACAGGAGATTTAATAATAAATGGAATCGTTTACAATGAAGTGAAAAACAATCTGTTCCATCCAGAAGCGTGTTTACATTTTGCCATGTCCGGTGGACTTCTACCTGACACCTGCTATGCGCGCAATGGTGCTGGAAATACACTGGTTATGCCTGACTTAACCTACGAACAATTGAAAACTTATCACCAAACCTACTACCATCCACACAACAGCTACTTCTTCTTCTACGGCAATATACCAACACACGATTATCTCTTATTTCTTGCCGATAAACTGGCGGCTACTCCAAAGACAGAAACAGATGGCTTTCTACACCCTCTCCGCCCAGAAATCACACATCAACCGAAGTGGAAATCTCCACAGACTGTAACGGATACCTACCCAATTGGTGCAGATGAACCCCTCACTGATAAGACATACTTGATGCTCAGTTGGATCATCGGAGGGACAACAGATCCCGAAGATGTCATCCTGTGCAATATCTTAAATCTGATTCTGTTTGGCAATGCAGCAGCACCGCTCCGAAGGGCGATCATCGATTCAAAACTTGGAACTGATATACTCATAAATTCCTTAGACGGTCTGACAGGACCGAATAGGACTTTCTGTGTTGGCGTCGTTGGAAGTGAAGCAGATCGCGTTGACGCTTTCACAGAATTGGTCATCAGGACACTAACGCAAATTGCAGACGCAGAAATTGACAAAGAGATAGTGGAAGCCGCATTCCAACAGATCACCTATGATTATCAGGAAGTCACACCGGGTTTCCCGTTTCAAATGATGATACGTGTCATAAATACATGGGTATATGAAAAGGAACCGACCCTCTTTTTGAAGATGGGGACGCACCTATCTGCTGTGCGTCAACGTTGGGAGCAAAACCCACAGATTTTTAATGAATTGATTCGCGAGCGACTCCTTGACAACCCACATCGGTTGACGACCATCCTGACTCCTGACCCAGATATGCAGGCAAGGCTTGATGCGAAGGAAAATAAACGTCTGAAAGCGATCCGTGCCCAACTCACTGATGAACAGATGCGGCAAATTGCTGCCGATGCCGCTGAACTTGAACGTCTGAGCGGACAACCGAACTCACCAGAGGATTTGGCAAAGTTACCACAACTACACGTCTCTGACCTTCCCAAAGAACCACTGCATATTCCAACAACTATTGAGACGGTTAGCGGGCGCCCGCTGCTTCGGAACGACATTTTTTCAAACGGGGTTAACTACCTCACGTTGAACTTCGACTTGCAAGGGTTACCGCAACACCTTTGGCAATACCTACCGAGATACACGGATGCCATCGGCAGACTCGGCGCGGGTAAGATGAATTACGAACAGATTGCACAACGTAGAACAGCAGCCACCGGCGGCATTGGATGCTCGCCAAACTTTACCACACAAGCGCTTGACCCAAGTCGTCCAGTGTGGGATATGCAATTTCGACTCAAAGCACTTGACGGTAAAATTGAGGATGCCTTGGGCGTTTTGCACGATTTAATTTTTGCTGTGAACCCGCGCGATAAAGAACGCCTTTACGACATTCTGAGTCAAGTAGTAGAATCGAAACATGACTATTACGGTGCATCTGTTGTAAATCGTCGTGCTGCCCGCGGACTTTCACAACGAGGATTTCTCACAGATATTGTCTACGGACTACCACGATTCCGCACAAGTGAAGTGTTGTTCAACCGTTTCGATGAATCTTATGAAGAACTTACCGATAATATTGAACAGATTCGCGAGTTTCTATTAGTTCAAGGTCGCGTAACCGCCAGTTTTACCGGTTCTGACGCAGCTTATGAGCTGTTTCGAGAACAGTTCACCGAATGGATTGGCGGCATGCGTAATGAACCGATAATTCCAGCACCGATAGGTTTTAAGTCTTTTGGGACGCCCCCACGTGAAGGATTAGCGGCTCCAATTCCAATAGCGCATTGCACACAGATGATGCCAGCACCACATTACTCACATCCGGATTCAGGACTCTTGACAATCGGTTCGCATATCTTAGCAAATGATTACATGTATCCCGAAATCCGGCTAAAGGGCAACGCCTACGGTTTTTGTTTCTCATATAATCCATTTGAACCAATGATGCACCAAGGATCGGAGTACGATCCGCACGTCGCCCGAACACTCAACGTTTTCACACAAACAGTTGACTATGTTAATCAGACAGAATGGACGCAGACTGATATTGACCGGGCAATTATTGCAAAATCGTCAGATTACATAAAAACAGTTCGACCCAGTCAAGCCTCAACTGATGCCATCTGGCATTATGTTAAGGGGCAGACACGCGAAGTGGTTGAAGAAAAATATGCTCAACTCCGACGCGCAACCCCCAAGGAAGTCAAACGAGCACTGCTCGAAACTTTTGAGGAAAATCAAGATAAAGCCTCAATTTGCGTCATAGCGAGTCGTGAGAAATTAGAAGCAGAAAATCAGAAAATAGATCATCCGCTTGAAATTGAGGACATCTAACGTAAACTTGTAGACCATATTTTTAGTAAAATGTAAGATCTAATAAAAACTGGAGGCAAAAATGGATTCAAAACTCGCAGCTGGAAATGGCGGGTCCCAGCACCCGCCCATTGACCTTGAACTCGGACAACAACTTCACGGATTTGAGGTAAAAAACATCACACCAATTGAAGAATTACGTGCCGTAACAATTGAATTGGCGCATAACCATAGTGGTGCGCGTCTACTTCATCTCTACACAGACGACACAGAAAACCTTTTCTCAATCAATTTTCCTACGCCACCGACAGACGATACCGGTGTTCCGCATATCCTTGAACATGCTGTCTTGGCAGGTTCGCAAAAATTTCCGGTAAAAGAACCATTTTTTGAAATGATTAAAATGAGCATGGCGACTTTTATCAACGCCATGACAAGCTCAGACCACACCTATTATCCAGTCGCGAGCAACGTTAAAAAAGACCTCTTTAACTTGGCGGAAGTCTATTTTGATGCTGTGTTCCATCCATTACTGACAGAGGAAACATTCAAACGTGAAGGACACCATCTTGCCCCTGCCGATCCAGAAGAACCTACAGGCGATCTGAAGATTACCGGTATTGTCTACAATGAGATGAAAGGTGTTTTTTCCGATCCCGAATCACGGTTGTATCGCTCAATGACAAGTAGACTTCTTCCTGATACACTGTACGCAAAGGAATCGGGTGGAGACCCCGATGCTATTCCTGACTTGACATATCAGCAGTTAAAAGGATTTCATGAGACATATTACCATCCCAGCAATGGATATTTTTTCCTTTACGGCGATATTCCAACAAGCGACTATCTCGCGTTTCTTGCTGACAGGTTGGACAAGATTCCAAAAAATGAGACTGTCGCCTCAATGCAACCTCTTAATGCGGAAGTTACACACCAACCGAGATGGGAATCGCCACAGACTGTGACCGATACTTATCCCGTTGCTCCAGATGAATCACTCACAGAAAAGACCTATCTGATGTTGAGTTGGCTCATCGGTGATGCGACAGATCCTGAGGATGTTGCGATGTGTTACATTCTGACGCTCATCCTTCTGGGTAATGAAGCTGCCCCTCTTAAGAAAGCGATTATAGACTCAAAATTGGGGACAGATCTCATTTTTTCTGGTGTAAGTTCTATTGGTCCGAACGGTACTTTCTGTGTTGGAATCAAGGGGAGCGAAGCAGATCGTGTTGAAGCATTCACTAATTTGGTCACCGATACCCTCACAGAACTTGCTGAAAACGAGTTTGAAAGCGAATTAGTAGAAGCTGCTTTCCAACAGTCAACTTATCACTACCAAGAAGTAGCACCGATGTTCCCACTCCGCATGCTTTATCGCGTTATTGGTGCGTGGATATACGATAAGGATACGGATACTTTCCTGAAGATGCGAGAGAGTCTTACTACTGTTCGTCGGCGTTGGCAGGAAAATCCAAGTATATTTAATGAAATGATGCGCGAACGACTTGTGGACAATCCACACCTTTTGACGAGTGTGCTCTCACCTGACCAGAACATGCAGGCAGAACTCGATGCCGAATTAGAACAACGCACGAAGGCTATCCGTGCACAACTTACGGAGGAACAGACGAGACAGATTGCGGCTGACGCTGCAGAATTAGAACGGATGAATGGGCAACCAAATCCGCCTGAAGCGTTGGCAAAACTGCCACAACTCCAAGTGAGTGATCTGCCCAATAGACCAAAACATATCCCTACCACAGTAGAGAAAGTTTGTGGACAAGACCTCCTCCATAGTGATGTCTTTGCTAACGGTGTTAACTATTTTGTATTGGATTTTGATATTCGTGGGTTACCGCAACACCTCTGGACATATTTGCCGAGATATATTGACGCGATACATAAACTCGGTGCAGCAGAAATGGATTTCGCGGAAATGGCACTCCGAAAGTCGTCTGTTACTGGTGGAATCCGATGCGGTGTTGGGTTCCGTACACATGCACTTGATCCCAGCCGTTCATTGC
The DNA here is from genome assembly GCA_021295735.1 of Candidatus Poribacteria bacterium. Lineage (GTDB taxonomy): Bacteria > Poribacteria > WGA-4E > WGA-4E > WGA-3G > MSPOR6. The sequence continues at coordinate 14,504 of JAGWBU010000057.1, forward strand.
AAAACGCATACTTTCATCTCAAAGTGCTTGATGGTAAAATGGACGTAGCACTTGATGTGCTGCATGATCTTGTTTTTTCTGTAAATCCGCGCGATGCAGAACGTCTTCATGATGTAATGGTACAAGCAGTCGCTGAATACCAGACGGAGATGGTTCAGGATGGTTCAAGCACAGCCACACATCATGCTTCCCGTGGACTTTCACCACAAGCACATCTCGCTGAAATCGTTTACGGTCTACCACAACTCAGACATAGTGAAAATCTGCTCAATAATTTTGACGAACATAACGCTGACCTTATAGGTCATATAGAAGAGATTCGATATTTTTTATTAAATCGTGGGCGTGTGACAGCCGGGTTTGTCGGTTCCGATTCTGCCTATCAGGTAACACGCACAAAACTCGGTGAATGGCTGCGTGCTATGGGAGATGAATCGGTTGCTACAGGCCCGGTAGCATTTCAGCCGTATGACACACCACCGCGCGAAGGATTGGCGGGGCCGATTCAGATTGCGCACTGTGCACATGTCATGCCGGCACCACACTATTCACATCCGGATTCAGCATTGATCTCTATTGGTACACACCTTGTTGGGATGGACTACATATTGAGTGAAATCCGATTTAAAGGTAATGCTTATGGTGCAAGGCTCTCTTATAATTCATTTGACGCGGCACTGTACCAATCATCGTTTAGAGATCCGCATGTGGCACGCACGATCAATGTTTTTGAACAGACAGTAGATTACATCAAGCAGGTAGAATGGACGCAAACAGACATCGACCGTGCGATTATCGCAACAGCGAAAGATGCGGAAAAACCGATCCGTCCAAGCCAAGCAGTAAGTAACGCGCAGTGGTACCACATCAGTGGGCAGACGCGCGAGCTGCGGGAAGAACGTTACGCACAACGCCTCAGTGCAACACCGAGTGAGGTCCAACGTGCACTGCTTCAAGTTTTTGAGGAAAATCTGGATAAAGCTGCGGTTTGTGTTGTCTCAAGCAGAGAAAAACTCGAAGCCGCGAACAATGAACTTGAACAACCTCTCGCGATTGAGGATATATTAACCTAATAGTTGAGTTGTTGGGTTTCCCTGCGCTCTACCCCATAGGTGTCAACTTAAGCACATAATTACCAGATTGTCTCTTGTGGGAGGGAGACCTTGTCCGCCCGATTTTGTGAGACTCAAACTGTTAAATCCAAATCAACGCAGCATGCGCCAAATCAAGAAATCAACGGTATGAATC
>JAGWBU010000057.1:15783-17638 GCA_021295735.1 Candidatus Poribacteria bacterium
TCACCGGGTCCGAATGCCTTATGGCATTCCCCGTCCGGCATGCTGCCAAATCAACGCTGAATGCGCGTGTAGGCATTCAGCGGGGTTGAAAACCCGATAAATGCCAAAAAGCGCATTTGGCGTTGATTCACTCCCACAAGAAGGTATATACTTAAGTTGCTGATTTTTTTCTTGTGGGAGGGCTTTGGAAGCCCGATATATTGATTTCTCATAGTTGAATACTTCTCATAGAGAAGAAATCGGGGTTGAAAACCCGCCAAATGCCAAAAAGCGCATTTGGCGTTGATTCAGGCATTCATACCGTTGATTTATGGGTTTCGCTGCGCTCTACCCAACCTACGGATCACCATAACAAACATGAAAGGAATTCATATAATGAAAAAATTGGCATTCTTGACAATATGTATCTGTGCTCTCGCGATGTTCGTCGCGTGCAGTTCAAAAACCACGGTTGATACTGAACAGACACTCAATTTTGAAAAAAACTGGCATCACTGGCGAGGTCCTCATTCAACAGGGATGGCAGTAAATGCTAATCCACCCACAACATGGAGTGAAACAGAAAATATCCGCTGGAAAGTTCGCATTCCCGGTTTAGGTCATGCTACGCCGATCATTTGGGAAGATATGATATTTGTCCAGGCAGCCATTAAAGGTGAGATGCCAGAAACTGAGAGTGTGGAAGATGAAAATATATCGCAAGAATCACAGTCTGAAAGAAGACGTAATAGAAGAAACAGGAATAGAACCATACCACCATATAAGTTTAATCTCCTTGTGCTGAAACGAAGTGATGGGAGTGTCTTGTGGGAAAAAACGCTACGGGAAACTGCTCCTCACGAGGGTATGCACGGTCATTCAAGTTTCGCATCCAACTCACCAACAACCGATGGAAAACACATTTACGCTTATTTCGGTTCTCGTGGTCTCTACTGTTTGGATTTCAAAGGGAATCTGATATGGGAAAAAGATATTGGACAAATGCGTAAAGCGGGTACTTTCGGTGAAGGAAGCTGCCCAGTGATATATGGTGATGCCATTATTGTGCTACAGGACCATCAAGGACAATCCTTTATTACTGCCTTGGATAAACACACAGGTGACGAACTTTGGCGAATGGATAGGGATGAACCTACTACATGGACATCTCCTATTGTTGTAGATTACAACGGCATCTCTCAAGTGATCGTTCCAGCAACAAACCGAACACGTAGTTACGATTTAGCCAATGGCGATTTGGTTTGGGAATGTGATGGTATGACGCGGAATGTGATTCCATCTCCTATGCATAAAGATGGCCATATATATGTGATAAGTGGACATGGTGGAAGTTCACTACAATCCATTAACTTAGAACTTGCTTCTGGCGATATTACTGGGACTGATGCAGTTGATTGGTATTACGACCGTGACACACCTTATGTGCCTTCACCGCTATTGAGTGGAAATACAATATATTTCTTGAAAAGAAATGGGAATCTACTTACAGCTATTGACAGAAATAGTGGAGAAGTGTTATTTGGACCTGAAAGGGTTAAAGGTGTATCCAATGTATATGCATCTATTGTTGGCGCGGCAGGTCGTGTATATATTGCAAGTCGAGACGGAAATGTTGCAGTTTTAAAAGACGGACCTGCACTTGAAGTAATTGCTCTGAATCACCTTGACGATAGTTTCAACGCATCACCTGCAATTGTTGGATCAGAACTATATCTGCGTGGAACTAAACATCTATATTGTATAGCAGATTGACATACTCCCCAAGCCTAAAGGCATGGGATTCTTCTATCATCAGAGACTGCCTGCCGAGGCAGGTGTTACGTCTCCTCCTGAAAAGGTTGACGCCCCAACCTTA
>JAGWBU010000057.1:17887-27768 GCA_021295735.1 Candidatus Poribacteria bacterium
AGACATCAAACTTTCGGACAAGTTCAAGTGCGAGTTTGACGATTGCGTTTATGTTTTTGTCCCTTGTATTTGTAGGTTCACATTACAATACCACTTTCAAATGGTGCGGTGGCACTCTCAAGCGAGAGGTGAAATCCACCGCTGTAATGCTGGGGATAGTATACCACAAACGCAAGGAAAAATCAACAAAAAAATGGAGACGTTAGCGGTGTCTACATCCCAAAGCTAAAGCATTGGGTTTTGAACGGAACGCTTGATAATCACATATACAACTACAACTGGCTCAACTAATAAGGAAGATATTATTATGAAAAAAACTACATTCTTGACGATATTCGTATGTGTTTTAGCGATATTTGCTCTGTATACATTGCAGACCATTGCTGATCAACATGCCTCTAAGTCTGAACAGAACCTTAATTTTGAGAACAACTGGCCTCATTGGCGCGGTCCGCATGCCACCGGTGCCGCTGTTAACGCAAATCCGCCCACAACATGGAGTGAAACTGAAAATATCCGCTGGAAAGTTCGCATTCCCGGTATGGGACATGCCACACCTATTGTCTGGGAAGATAGAATCTTCATTCAGACTGCGATTAAAGGCGAGATGCCCAAAACACAAACTCAGAACACAGAAGCTGAAAATCCACCTGAAGACTCTCGACGAAGAAGACGTGGCAGAAGGAGAAACGAAGTTTTTCCTTCGTATAAATTTGATTTGATTGCGCTCAATCGGAGTGATGGAAGTGTTTTGTGGCAAAAGACTCTCCGAGAAACGCCTCCGCATGAAGGTATCCATGAAACTGCCAGCTTCGCATCCAATTCTCCAATAACCGATGGGGAACACATCTATGCCTATTTCGGTTCTCGTGGACTTTATTGCTTGGACATGGCTGGAAATCTCAAGTGGGAAAAAGACATCGGGAAAATGCAGAAAAGGAATACCTTCGGTGAAGGCAGCTGCCCTATCATTCACGGTAATACAATTGTGATCCTGCAAGACCACGAAGGTCCCTCCTTCATCACTGCTCTGGATAAGCGAACTGGTGATGAACTGTGGAAAATGGATAGAGACGAACGTACCACGTGGACATCGCCTATTGTTGTGGAACACGGTGGAAAAGCACAGGTAATTGTTACTGCTACAAATAGATCGCGTAGTTATGATTTAGAAACTGGCGAAGTGTTATGGGAATGTGGCGGTATGACAGGAAACGTTATACCCACACCTGTAGCCGCCGATGGATTAGTTTATCTCATCAGTGGTTTCAGAGGTGCCGCATTGCAAGCGGTTAATATCGCGAATGCCGTAGGTGACATTACCGGATCCACGGAAGCCATTGCATGGGAATACAATGAAGACACACCTTATGTACCATCTCCACTCCTGCACGGGAATATTCTATATTTCCTCAAAGGGAACGACATTATCTCCGCTGTTGACAAAATATCAGGTGAATTACTGTATGGACCTATTAGAATAGGTGGCGTAAGAGGCATCTACGCGTCAATTGTTGGCGCTGCTGATCGCGTCTATGTCGTAAGTCGAAATGGCACTGTGGCAGTTGTTCAACACGGACCTAAGTTTGAAATACTGGCACAAAATTACTTAGAGGACAGTTTCAACGCATCGCCAGCAATTGTTGGTTCAGAATTATACTTGCGTGGAAGTCAGTATCTCTACTGTATTGCAGAGTAATCGTAACTTTGTTTGATTTATAGGGCGGGTCTTTGTGCCCGCCTTCTCTTTCCTTGGTATGTCGCCCTTTCCTCTCTTTGTGGGAGTGAATCAACGCAGCATGCGCCAAACCAAGAAATCAAAGGTATGAATCATGGCGAATCATGTAGAATACCAAAAGCGTATTCTACCAAGCGCATTCGTCTTTAGTCATTCACCGGGTGCATGCTGCGGGTTTCAACCCCGATACGATAGCATTGATTTAGAGAAGACAAATGTCAAAATCACATTTTGTCTTGATTTGGCAATGAATTGCGCGACTACAAAACGCGTTTCTACCAAAAGAAACATTTATTGTTCAGAAAAATGTATAATCTTGGAAATTCTATAATCATGACAATCCTGGTTCAGATAAAAAATCCATACCAATCCGAGATGCAGAAACAATCGGGGTTAAAAACCCCTCCTACAAGAAAAATACATGTTAGGTCTCGCTGTATTCTTCCCAACCTACGAACTCAATAAGTAGCCCTACCGCCGCTCACATCATAACACTGTCCCGTCACAAAACTCGCCTCATCTGAGGCTAAGAAATTTACGACAGCCGCAACTTCTTCAGGTTTTCCAACTCGCCCCAGTGGAATCTTGCTTACCATATAGTCAATCGTGGACTGTGCCATGCCCTCTAAAATAGGAGTTCCTATAACCGCGGGCGATACAGCATTCACACGAATATTATAGTCTGTTACCTCTTTCGCAAGTGCTTTCGTCAAGCAGATAACTCCTGCCTTAGACACAGAATATGGTATAAGTGTCGGGTTGCCCTCCTTACCAGCAATTGAGGCGATATTTACTATTCTACCGTAATCCTGCGCAATCATCGTGCCAATGACCGCTTTACAACAGAGGAATACACCTGTCAAGTTCACCCCTATCACTGTGTCCCAATCTGATTCATCTAAATCAGTTAGTGGCAACGTTCTCCCGGCAATTCCAGCATTGTTCACAAGAATATCAATGCGTCCAAATTCGGAAAGCACTGTGTCTACAGCAGTATTAACATCGGTAGACTGCGACACATCTGCTTGAAACGGAAGTGCGCGACGACCAAGATTTTCTATATTCTTGGCAACAACCTCAGCAGATGATAGGTTTAAATCCATGATTGCGATATCTGCACCCGCATTCGCGAGTCTGAGGGCAATTGCTTTACCGATGCCTTGTCCCGCGCCTGTCACAATTGCTATTTTATTCTTCAGATTCATTGCTTATTCACCTATGACAACACCGTATTGACCGACAACCGCGCCTTTGTGTCCAGATTGATAATGCAGATGTCTTTCACCAACGATGGGTTGTGAACTTTGCGCTTCAACAGAGCCACGCACGTTTCCCATAGCGGCTTCGTCAACATCTGCACAACAGCGTGGCTTTATCCGCCGATGAATCGTCCGTTTAACATCACCTCTTTTATTTCGGACAACGATGTTAACTAATGCATCGTTTTCTCCGACATTAAGGAAACGGAACCAATCTCTCGCCCCACTTGCGATTTCTGGGAAGAATAACCGAAGTCCAACGTGACCACCTTCTTCGGATGCCCCTGGCAGATCAATTATTGCTGTACCACTGTGCATGTGCCGTTCCGCTACAATCGGTTGATCACTCCGTATCAAAATGGAAGATTTTATTTTAATATCCTCCATCTTCGGAATCCAACACTCAAAAGGATCCAATTCGCGCTCCATCGTCGTCACCGGGTTTCCAGTACCATCGTCATGCGCTATCATTGTTACCTCACCCTTTTCTCTACCGACATTAACAATGATTGCCCAGTCTCGCCATGCTGGCCCAACCTCTGGAAAGTATAGTGTTTTCGGTGCGTCGGAGATAACCTGGCCATATTGTCCAACGCAAGTTTTTCCACCTTGATAATGTAGATGTCGTTCACCAACAATGGGTTGCGTACTTTGTACTTCAAGTGTACCTTGCACATTCCCCATTAAGCCTTCGGCAATATCCCAACAACATTGCGGTTTAATTACATGGTGACGTTGCCTGTTAATATCTCCGCGCCGATTGCGGACGATTATGTTTACATACGCATCCGCCTCACCAACGTTCATAAATCGGAACCAGTCTAATGCACCAGGAACCAATTCTGGAAAAAATAAACGCAACCCGACTGTTTCATATTCCTCCGCCGCTCCCACAAAATCAAGAATATTCGGGTCTTTATGCATGTGCCGTTCTGCCACAATCGGTTCATCCGCGGTAAGCTGCATTGAGGAATTCTGTTTGATTGCCTCTACGTTCGGTGTCCAACATTCAAAGGGTGAAATCTCTTTTTCATCAGTCCAAGTTGGTTTTCCGTTAGCAGCGTGTCTTGCTATTCCTGTCACACGGGTTTCCTCAGTGCCTACGTTGATAACTTGGATCCAGTCTTCCCATTGGGGACCTACCTCTGGAAAATATAACGTTGTTGCAAGTGCCATTTATTTCTCCTTATTTATATTCGAACTGTTTTTACTTGATATAATCTTATGTTTCCACTACAATTCTAACTTAATCTAACCTAATATTCCACTAAATTTTTGCGCTCAATTCTTGCGGAGGTATCTGATGGCCCGAAAGAAACTTACAGATTCTGAAATTCAGAAGAACTTAGAAAAACTCAACGGCTGGACTGTTGAAAACGATAAACTGCATAAGGAATTCCAATTCGATAACTTCGTTGCGGCGTTCGGTTTCATGACACAACTCGCTTTAATCGCTGAATCCATGAATCATCACCCCGAATGGTTCAACGTCTACAATCGCGTAACAATTGACATGAGCACACACGATGCGGATGGCATAACTGAATTAGACTTTAAATTTGCAGAACATGCTGATGCGCTTGAGTAACAGTGGGATCGATGCGCCAACTAAACTACACGCAATGGCATCTTTCTAAAGGTGCTACTGCGCGTTCAGGAAGATGAGGAACATGTTAGTTAGAGGCATCCGTAGAAACCATAACAAGTAGCATTGCCTTACAATAGATGCTACAAGCAAGGTTGTTATAAATATAATGGGACACACAAGCATCGTTCTAATCGCAGGACTCATCTTTCTGATTCGTTATGAACCGCCGGAAACATCCGTAGAATTCAACAACGCGCAAGTCGTTTATTGGACATGCGTGCTTACCACAGTCCCAATCCTTCTTACTTATCTGACAAGAAAACTAACCACCTTACGTGCTACGATTGTTTTTGAAATCTTGAGTTTGGGCAGTTATGTCTACATCCTGTACCAGCTGAACTTGCCGGAATTCATCAATAAACATCTCGCCTTTTTAGAAATGGTTCATCACTCGCGTGAGATCTTTTTTCTAATTCCTCTTTTCGTAGGGTTGCTCGGTATTCGAGTCGTAATGCCAGATGTTCCCTTGAGGCGATTCGAACAAAGGTGGGAATTCATTAGTTTCAATTTCAGATTTTTACTCCTCCCACTGATTCCACTGTTAGTAATTAATGTAGTTCTTGATCTCACGCATCTACTTCCTGAAACGGTACAACCTTTTGTGGTCGTAGGGATTTTTCTTCCGCTACTTGTGCTTCTATTCGTCATTGCACCGTTATTGATGCAATTCCTGTGGAAAACAGAACCACTAACAAATATAGTACTAAAGCAGAAACTGCAGCAGTTAACGGACCGAAGTGGAATGAAGTATCGAGATATTGCGGTGTGGCAAACAGGTGGTTTAGCTATAGCAAACGCTGCTGTCGCTGGAATAATCCCACGCAACCGTAAAATCTTTATAACGGATGCACTTTTACGCAATTTTACAGATGACCAGATTGAGACAATTGTTGCCCATGAAATCGGACACATTCGCCATAGACATCTCCTTATCTCTTGTTTTCTTGCATTCGGTTATCTGATAAGTTCTGTGCTGTTTTACCAAGTGGTCATGAAGCCGTTAAAGCCGCTTCTCGCGGGATACCCAATTCTCTTATCAATTGTTTCGATTCTCTTCTTTGTGTTTTATTTTAAGATTTTCTTTAATTATTTATCGAGACGTTTTGAACATCAAGCAGACCTATATGCAGTTGACCTCACCGATAATCCAGAAGCGTTTATATCCGCATTAGAAAACCTTGGATTTTTCAGCGGACTTCCTAAACTATTTCGTTTTGTTCTTGAAATTTTCAATACACATCCGTCTATAGATCGAAGAATTAAATTTTTGGATAGATCAACGGCGGAAAAACCTTCTATTCAACGTTATAGAAAGTGTCTACTTGAGGTAAAAGTATTGATTGCTTTAATCCCAATATTCGGAATTCTCATTTTTCTGATAAACTGGTAGACACAATCTTTGAGTTCTAAAAACCCTATGAAAGAGGTATTATTTATGAGTCAAAAGACATATCGTGCGGCAGCAATTGGACATACGGGTGCCGGAAACTTCGGACACGGATTACACATTGCATACAAAAACATAGAAAAAGTTGAGTTTATCGCTATTTCTGACCCCGATGAAGCGGGTAGGGCAAAAGCTGCTGAGGAAGCAAATGCTTTGCGCAGCTACGCTGATTATCGTGACATGTTGGAAAAAGAAACGTTAGACATTGTGAGTGTCTGTCCGCGCTGGACATCGGAACACGTCGCTATGGTAACTGCTTGTCTTGAGGCGGGATGTAGCGTCTACTGCGAGAAACCGATGACGAGCACACTTGCAGATGGTGATGTAATTGTTGAGACAGCAAAAGAAAAAGGATTAAAGATTGCCGTGGCGCATCAGGCAGTCTACCTTCCTGCAACGCACACCATCAAACAGATGCTCACTGATGGGAAAATTGGCACTATTCAAGCCATTTATGCCAGTGGTAAGCAGGATCATCGCGGTGGCGGTGAGGATATGATTGTCCTCGGCACACATTTGTTTAATATGATGCGATTTTTTGTAGGTAATGTTGCGTGGATGCAGTCCCATGTTACTAAAGACGGTAAAGAGGTAGCTTATAGTAATGACCACGAGCCGACTGAACCCGTTGGACCTGTTGCTGGGGATTGCATCAATAGCTACTTCGCTTTTGAAAGCGGCGTTTCTGGTTTCTTCCAATCACGGAAGGATCAAGCAGGCTCAGGCAGATACGGCATGGAGATCGTTGGAAGTGAAGGCACTTTCTCGCTCCGCGGTGATGTTGCGAATCGACTTATGGTTTATCCGTATCCTGTGTTAGTTCCTTCAAATTCTGAACAGGAATGGGAAGCGATTGACCTTGACCAAACGCCTTTTTCCAGTGGTAACGAATTGGCTATCCTTGATCTGATTGATGCGATTGAGAATGACCGGAAACCGATTTCCGCTGCTGAAGATGCTGTTGCTGCGTTGGAGATGATTTTGGGCGCCTATGAATCTCAACTCACAGGTCAACGGGTTCCGTTCCCGATTGCAAATCGCGAACATCCGTTGAGTCGCGGTGCTTAAGCAATCCATCTATCATGAAATTATAAAATAAGTAACTCGTAGGTTGGGTAAAACTTGCGAAACCTAACACTTTTCCAACGCGGTTTGATGTATATGGTGCTACGAAGTTGGGTTTCACTCCGGACTTGCTGATGATATATGACCCGTATAGTTTTAAGGTATGTTTGGATATCTGTATCGCCTCCCTCTTTTCCGTTCTACCCAACCTACAAATATACTTAATCTTTAGAGACAAGACCGACACCTGCTGAAATAGCCTTATCCCAATCAGCTGTAAACAACCACCAATTTGTCATATCCTTGTTTTCATAATGAATGCCGTTTTTGTGTCCGGGCATATTCTGCATCCAATAGATATACCACTGTGACTCTACCCGTTGTGGAATTTGTGATGGGTCGGCATCTGGCCATGCATATTTCAATTTTCCATAAGTGTTAACGTTAACTAATTTCTTTATACCACTATTATCCGGTGTCCAATCTTCAATATCGCTTTCAACAGGTGTCATGGTTTCAGTATAATCGTAGTGCTTAGTTGTATTCGGAGGCATGTGTGTCCAGCCTGCACGCCCCGTAATGAAGTCACCGTTTTTATTTTGACCAACAAATTTTTTCCAAAAGAGATCCGTATTGCCGAATTGTAGATGATTGACATGGCTCAATATTGCCTCTAATTGATGTCCGTGATTGTGGACTGCTTCAGCGTGGCTTCTCCTGAAATTTTGCCCATAGACGGTATAAGTTGAATTGTAGATAGGCAGATCGGTGTTATCTCGGTTGCTGTTAGAAATATCTCCGGTCAGAGGACTTGACATATTTGATTCCCACCAGTTTCTGAAATCTTCAGGTCTATGGATTTCCGGGTCATAACAAGGAAAATCGGAATTGACACCTCCCATCCATATCCAAATCTCTTTAACACCCAAATCGTTTACATAATGTTCCATGTTGAATCGTTCGAAAATTTTGTGATAATTAGGCGAATAAAGAGGGCTTCCATCCTTTAAATGGTCTGAAACCGGTCCTTGCGGCGTTTGTTCATAAATAGTGATGTATTCTACTACCCGATAACCAATAGATGGAACTGCTGATGTGTCTTTATAACCTCTGAATAGAGTTCCCTCTTCAAGCATAAACTTTATCCGTTTATCAAAAAGATCAATCCTTGCCTTCAATTCCTCTAATGAAATTCCACCTAATTCCCAAAAGTCAGGTGCTTTGGAAACATCCAGATTGATACCATCTATGGTGGGTAAAAATCTCATTATGACAACTGGGATTTCACACAGGTTTCCTGGAGCGGGAGTTGCCAAATAGGGATCAATTTTTTCAAATACCGGTGGAATTTCTTTAGTATATCCCTGTGTTGATTGCATTAACATCATGATGAAGACGCTTCCTAATAATTTTTTCATTTTGTGTATTATAATCCAAGTTGTTACTCACCTGATTTTAGGCATAAATTAAGTTTTAAAATGCCAAGATAATCAGTTTTCTTTGGTTAATCCAAGAATATCAAGGAGTTTCCAATGAATTCTCTTGACAGAAACATTAATCATCAGAACTAACTTTGACGATAATCTTACCAAGTTTCTTCCCCGTAAACAATGCAATAAATGCTTGCGGTGCATTCTCTAAACCTTCTATAATTGTCTCTTCCCAAGTAATTTTTTCATCGCTGATCCACTGCTGCATGTCCCGATAGAATTCCTGGTTACGCGCCATGAAATCTGTGACAATAAATCCTTGTAATCTAATCCGTTTGCCGATGGCAGAACTGAGGTTTGTCGGACCGGGAGTTGGTTCAACATCGTTATACTGAGAGATCATCCCGCACAGCGGAATACGTCCGTGCATGTTCATCACCGCAAGTGCTGCTTGTAAATGTTTCCCGCCTACATTCTCAAAATAGATGTCAAGACCATTTGGGCAGTGTTTTCTGAGTTCTGCTTCCAAATTCTCAACCTGCTTGTAGTTAAAAGCCGCGTCAACGCCTGCTTTCTCTATTAACCATGCAACTTTCTCGTTTGAACCAGCACTTGCGACGACTCGGCAACCCTTGATTTTAGCTATCTGGCACACAATGGAACCGACCGCTCCCGCTGCTGCAGAGACAAAAACTGTTTCACCTTCTTTCGGTTGACCTATATCTAATAACCCAAAGTAGGCTGTGCGTCCGGGCATGCCAACGGCACCTAAAAATGACTGGAGTGGGGCGATAGTAGTATCAATAGGTGTCACACTCTCTGCTCGCGCAATGTAATAGTCACGCCATCCTAAATATCCTGTTACATAATCTCCAACCTTAAACTTATTGCTGTTTGATAACACAATCCTACCGACACACCCACCATCAAGTGGTTTAACCTGTTCGGCAGACCGCATGCCACCGCGCATATACGGGTCCACAGAAGTGTATATATTTTGAACTAATATCTCTCCTTCATCTGGTTCAGGTAGCGGCACTTCAACTACTTCAAAATCCTCTTCCTTTGGCATTCCAACAATCCGATTTTTAAGATGAATTTGGCAACTTATAATATTAGACATTTCCTTCTCCTACCACATATTAGTGTTTTCAGATTAAGAGTGTTATGAAATAATACCATTTCTGAGAAATAAGTCAAGAGCTGAAATACTCTGAGGGTGTGTAAAGTTTTTGTAGAAATCCGCACAACTCCTATTGTAGGGGCGGGTCTCCGGGGAATGCCAAAAGGCATT
>JAGWBU010000057.1:27942-34074 GCA_021295735.1 Candidatus Poribacteria bacterium
ACAGGGACCCCGCTCTACAGTGGAAAACGCCGCGTAATCATTGCAAATTGAACCTATGTAACCAAATATTTACACACCCATACTCTGAACAGAGCCATTCAATTCTACAGTAATTTCTAACTTTTCTCAAAGGTCTCTTCCTGTAGGAGCAACCTTTCGCCTAAAACGGGTAATAAGCTGACAATTGAATGCCTCTGTACTCTGAAATTCGCTTGACATTTATTCATGAATATGGTTTGATTAATCAAATGGATAAGTCTATGAAAAAAACGCTCTATCTTCACATTCTTGATCGTCTAAGGAAAAAAATGAACAATCTCTCTGGCAAATTTAGATAGAACTGATTTTGGGCATGAGATATACGATAGGTGGTATCTTGAACATGCAAGACACAATTTTGAGACGAGAGATTTTGTAGAAAAACATATACCCTTCTATGAAAAAGCACTGCAACTATCTAAAAACGACAACATATTAGAGGCAGGCTGCGGAATTGGAAGTTATTCGCGTGAATTTACCCGGCAGGGGTATCATGTTATTGGTATGGATCTATCGTCCAACTTTCTTTCTGAGGCACGAGAGATTACGCAACGCGAAAATTTAGAGATTAAATTTATTTTCGGCGACTATAATGAAATGCGTTTTGAAGAAAGGTTTTCTGTTATTTTCTTTGAAGGCTCATTTTTCTATAAATCCAGAGAAGGTTTAGTGTCGCTCCTAACCCGAATATATAAAGCACTGACGCCTAATGGCAGGCTTTACTTTGAGCATCCAAATCAATCAAAAATAAAAAACCAATTTCCAATGGTTAATTTGTCTGAAATTGAGAAAAACGTGTTTGTCCTGCAAACAGGAGAATATGACGAAGATGACAGCGGATCAAGAAACACTTGGCTTAAAATAGACCTAAAGACACAGGTGCATTACAAGTGCGACTTTTTTCTTAAACACCTCTCTACCGACGAAATTAAGAACTGTCTTGTGGAGGCGGGATTTGGGAATTTCCACTTTTATAAAAAACGTAGAATTGAAGATTTCGATCCAGGGAATGATGATGGGTTTTCTTTAGTGGCTAAAAGGTGATAGCAGCAAAAGACAAAGCGGAAGGGTTATGAAAGTCGAAAATCCAAAAGAGAAATACGATCAATTAATTGCCGACGGTTACTGTGTTGTTGAAAATGTCTTAGAGGAAGATATGCTCACACGGCTATGCTCAGTAACCGATGAACTGCTTGATGCCCAAACGGAAGAGGAACGCGCCGCACACCGTTCATCTGGTAGCATGATCAGTGTTTATCAACATTCTCTGTTTGCAGAATTAGTGGTTTATCCTCGTGCATTACAGACGCTTGAGGCTTTAGGTTTCCTGCGACCAAAATGGTCATCAGGATATGTTATTAGCAAACCGCCTCAGAGTCCACCGCTCTTTTGGCATCAGGACTGGTGGGGTTGGAACGATCCGTGCAGCTACACGGCACTACCTCAGCAGCTATTTCTGATGTATTATCTGGTTGACACAACGCCGTATAACGGATGCCTCCGTGTGATTAAAGGTTCACATCTGAAGCGACACCCACTGCATGATATATTGCCAAGCGCACACGGTGCGGAGCTACAGCGTGTAGAAAACGTTGACCATCCCGCATTTCAGCACTTCCCAGGCGAGATTGACATATCAGTGGACGCTGGCGACCTCGTTATCGGTGATTCTCGGCTTCTACACGCCTCACACGGCAATCAGTCCGATGAACGCCGGACTGTGATTACACTCTGGTATCATCCATTCTTTGCACTATTACCAGCAAGCATGCAGGCACATATCGGCAGACTCCGGCAGAAATTCGGATGGACAGATTCAGATTGGGAACGAATTGCCGAACTCGCGCCGGTCTGTGAAAGCGACGTTGAACCGATAAAATGGAATCGAAATCCTGGACCTGAACTAAAATAACGTGAGTTTGATAATAGATATATGAACTTCATTTTGCATAAAATCTTATTCTCATAAGCCCGGTAGGTGCGGTTTCTTCAAACTCACGTTAAAATAGATTCGTGATGACATATCCAGAATTTGAATTGTAAGAACAATTAATTAATGATATATTTTTAAGCATATAGTTAAAATAATCTGAAGCACAAACTTAGGAGTTTGTATGTCCCAAAATCCAATCTTTCATGATTACACTTTTGGTGACAAAGAGCGAAAAGGATTTGATCGTGAGGGTCATTATGTTCTTCCTGGACTTCTTGCTGCCGAGGCTCAGGAACGATTGACTGAATCATTGGCTCGGATTCAATCGCTAATACCTGGTTGTAAGGAAGGGCATGAACCCAATCGATTTTCTGCCGAATATGATACTTATCTCGAAAGTGTGATTGCACATCCACAGATGCTGGAACTTGCACGTAAAGTGCTTGGCGATGATATCCGATACGACCACTGCGTTAGCCTCAATCGCCCCGGTGGCAATGGCGGCATCGGTTGGCATAGCCATGGATATTCAGATGATGACCCGCGCTACGGTTTTGTCCGCATCTTCTTCTATGTCAACGGGTTTGAGGCGGATGATGGCGGTTTAAAGGCAGTACCCGGAAGCCATCTTTACCGAGATGGAAGAATTCATGGTAGAACAGATGATGTGCTGAGGGAAGGATGGTTGGCAGGCAAAACCCATCCAGAGACCGGTGAACCATTAGAGATTCAGGCTTTATCAGTACCGCCGGGAACAGTAATTTTAATGTGGACACATGCAGCACATGCAGTAACCCCAAGAAAACAGGATAGCGATACACGGTGGACAGTCGTTTACGCCTATCGCAATCCCGGAAAACCTTCTGGTGCTCGTTGGATTACACCCGAATTTGAACAAAAGTTGATTCCCGGTGTAGAAGGGTTGATGTCCCTTTATTAAGGTAGTAGTTAGTGACAGATTATGCAGAAAACCAAACGCTTATTCTACCACGCGCATTCGGCGTTGATTCATCTCGCGGGTGCAGAGTGTCCAAGTAATTCTAAAATCTACCATAAAAAGTTTAACTTAAAAGTCTTTTATGTCACCAAAACCGATTTTTCATGATTACACTTTCGGCGATCAAGAGCGCAAAAAATTAGACCGTGATGGTCATTATGTACTGCCCGGCCTTCTTACTACCGATGCTCAGGAGCGATTGACAGAAGCGTTAGTTAGGATTGAATCACTCATTCCTGGTGGTAAAAAGGGATATGAACCGAACAGATTCGCAGCGGAATATGACAGTTATCTTGAAAGCCTGATCCCGCATCCGCAAATGCTTAAACTTGCGCGCGGAGTGCTTGGCGAAGAAATCCGATATGACCACTGCGTTAGCCTTAATCGCCCCGGCGGCAATGGTGGCATCGGTTGGCATAGCCACGGATACTCTGAAGATGATCCGCGCTACGGTTATGTCCGTATATTCTTCTATGTCAACGGATTTCAAGCGGATGATGGCGGTTTAAAGGCAGTACCCGGTAGCCATCTTTACCGTGATCCCAAAATTCAGGCGGCAACAGATGAAGCATTACGAGAGGGTTGGCTGGCAGGAAAAACGCATCCTGAGACTGGCGAACCATTGAAGATCCAGAGGCTATCAATGCCGCCAGGAACGATCATCCTGATGTGGACACATGCGGCACATGCCGTAACTCCGAGAAAACAGGATAGCGACACCAGATGGACAGTCGTTTATGGATATTATAAACCGGGTAAAGACCCTGGTGAAAGGTGGATTACACCGGAATTTGAGCGAAAACCGATACCGGGCGCAGAAGAATTGATGACTCCTTACTAAAGTAACTCAAGTTGTTACCTATTTTGCAACACTCTTGTAGGAGGGTTTATAACCCCAATTTAGAACTCTCTGCTCATCTAACCTAAACAACCATGCCACAAAATAAACCGCACATTTTACTTTTCATCAACGATGAACACCGACCCGATGTCCTGCCGATCGAAGGGGACACAGTTATCCGCACGCCGACACTTTCTCGCTTTATGGATGAGGGCATATACTTCCGTAATGCTTATACACCATCTCCAGTCTGCGTTCCTGCCCGTCAAAGCTTTCTTTCAGGACTCTATCCCCGCAACTGCGGTTGTTTAAATTTTGGCGACCCAATGCCGACAGAAGTCCGAACCATTCCCGGACATCTCGGCAACTACGGCTATTATTCATGCTGTGCAGGCAAAATGCATTTTGTTGGCACTGATGTGATGCACGGTTGGCATGAACGTATTGGGCGCGATATTATTGGAAATAACGGCTATCCCTATCCCGCCGTGAAAGACGAACACACCGCACAGATTGAACGAGAACCCGGAACCGGCATGAAACAAAACAAAGTCGTTCAAGAAGTCCGTGATGCGCAACCGGGCATAGGGCATTGGATGCTCCATGATCAATATAATGTGGACGGTGCGCTTCTATTCCTTGAGGAATATTTTGTTAACGCCTCTTATGACCGACCTAAGTCAAATCCGCTTTGTATGGCGGTAAGTCTCATAGCGCCACACTATCCGTATCAGTGTCCGCTTGACTTGTTCAATTACTACATGCAACGCGTGGAACCGATTGTTGAAGAACCAAACGAAAAGTTTGGGTATGACAACTTTTTTAGAGCTCAGGTCGGTAAAGATGTAACTTACCGTCAGGCACACCGTGCAACAGCTGCGTATTATGGAATGATTGAGTGGATGGATGCACAGTTTGGTAGAGTGATTGAAAAATTAGAACACCTAAATGTGCTTGATGATTTTATTATCGTTTTTCTCTCTGACCACGGTGAGATGCTGGGTACAAAAGGTCTGTGGGAAAAACAGAGTTATTTTGAGGCTTCCGCGCGGGTACCTCTTTCAATCTGGTATCCAAAGAAATTCGGACGAGAACCGAAAATCATTGAGCAGAATGTATCGTTAATCGATTTATTTCCGACTTTGTGTGAGTTAGCGGGGATTCCCGCACCTGATGAACTTGATGGAAAATCGCTTGCGTCACTGATTCAGGGAAATTCTGCTGATTGGGATGATACGGTATATAGCGAACTGTGGCGTGCGCAAAACGGGCCTTCTGTGATGGTAAAGGAGGGGAGTTTGAAGTATTTCCGTTTTGACAACAATAAGGGTTGGCCTGACCAACTCTTTGATCTCGCCAAAGACCCAGACGAACGAAACAACCTGATAGACGATCCAGATTATGCCGTGACCCTTTCAAGGCTTAGAGCAAAAGCAGATGTATTACCATCACCGCGTCGCAAAGATAAAGACAACTGTTTTATTGACCCACATCGTCCGATTACTTGGTCAGATTAAGTTTGCCTTGAACCACAACAGATTTAAAAGTTTTTTAGCCAGATTCAACCTGTTTCTTTAACTGAAATTTGCTTATCGTCAACTTAAAGTATACATCACCCAGAAGCATTCAATTGTAGCGAAGTGCTCTTGTAGGAGGGGTTTGTAACCCCGATTTCTTTTGTAGGAGCGACCTCCTGGTCTCGCGCAGGCGGTCGCTCCTTCAGTTAGAGATTTTAGAGCAAAGGCAGAATACGTTGTCATTTTTTCGTTATAAGCATCTTTAATACGCTGCGCGTGGTTCAGAAGTAAGTCCAATTCTTGTATCTCTTGGTAGGAAAAGTATCCATACTCGGTTGTTTCACAGCTAAGCTGCAGTTCACCACCCACAATTTCTGCTTCAAAACATAATGCTACCAACTGGATTTTGTTTCCGTCTTGATACACAATCAACTCGTGTGGAGTTGTGTAAACACCGATTAAGCGTTTGATTTTGACTTGTAAACCAGTTTCTTCTTCGACTTCTCGAATACATGCTTCACTTGCGCTTTCGCCCGGCTCCATACCTCCACTTGGTAAACACCATTGATTATTATCTTGGCGTCTCGTTAATAGAATCTTCTTGTGCTGCTGATCAAAAATTACAGCTGAACACCCAACACGAATTTTACCATTTTGCCCAACACGATGCCCTGTAATAATTTTAGCCATCTCCACTTCTCTATCTTTTTGGGAAAATATCTTTTATTTATAGTTAAAATCATAAATATATTTACATTTTTCCGTTTTTGTGATAATAGTTATATTATGAGATATTCACAAGACG
>JAGWBU010000199.1 GCA_021295735.1 Candidatus Poribacteria bacterium
GCTTGGTAGAATACGCTTTTGGTATTCTACATGATTCGCCATGATTCATACCGTTGATTTCTTGATTTGGCGCATTCATCGTTGATTTGGATTTACCTGTTTAAATCTCAAAAATCGGGCGGACAAGGTCTCCCTCCCACAAGAGATAATCCAGCATTTTGTGCTTAAGTTGACACCTATGGGTAGAGCGAAGCGAAACCCGACTTTAGTAAGTCCATTGTTGGATTTCACTACCTCCTTGATGATAGGTGTCAGTAGGTAGTTTTGAGATAAGTTTAGTTATCAGTCCCTCTTTCTCAGTTCCGTTCTACCCACCGAATGCCAGACGTGCATGAGGTGTTGATTCACTACGATAGGTTTTTCTTAAATTGACGCTTATAAATTGAGCGTAAGCGAACCCGCCTATAGACTATCCTGAACTATCATTGATGTTTACTGTGTTATCTTCCTCTTCAAACGGTTCCTCCTGCCCGATTCGCAGCTGACGTTCAGCATCAACAACATCACGATTAATTTTATCAATACAACTATTCAATTTATCTGTGAGGGCAGTGTGTCCTGCCATAGCACGACGAATTTGACGTAGTTGGTCAATGACAAGTCGGAACGTTCTGACAAAGTCTCCCGGATCAAGTGCCGCATAGTCGGTCAATTTATCAAATTCGCACCCGCGGCTCCACGCTAACATAGCTGAACACAAACGAGGTTCCAACAGCGGAACAAACTCAGAGACTTTGAGTTTGCTTTCTAACTCTTGAATGTCTAAAATTTCGCTCCAAGCTGCCCCCAAAACTGATAACAATCTTTTATTTTTTAGCCTTTTAAAATAACCATCTTTGCGAGGTTCAGACACTATCGCTACCATGAGACAATTGATTTCATCTTCAGTTAACCGTTCGAAAAATCCATTAAAGAGAAGTTGCGTCAATTGGAGTTCGTATCCATAAATATGTGATGCGGTGTTCCCGCGCGGTAGCAGTGTTTGTGATTCAATGTACCCAAGCGTCTCAAGAACATTAAGACGAGCAGCTATCTGACCTTGCTGATAATTCTCAATTGATGTCTGTTTTTGCTTTAAATTTTGAATACGTTGTTCCTGTTTACGGATTGCCTGATATCTATTGGTGCATTGTTTGCGCTCGTAGCATTCGTGGCACAAGTTTTTAGCGAGTTCAGCATGGAGACTTTGCATTTTGTCGTGAATTAGTACTGTTCTCTTTTTTTGTTCATTTTTCTTTGATCTTCCGCGCAATGATTTAAGAGATGCTAATTCCAACTGCAACCTTTCAAGGTTCTTTTGATTTTTATGCTTATGTCTATGATAACTTTCAATTTGTTTCATACCCTCAATGTTATCGTGGATACAGGTAGGAAGGGGTAAGGCTTCACGTTTCTCATCTAAGAAAGCAATCTGTTTATTGAGATCGCTCAGGCGTTTATAATTTTGGTGATTGCTTAGACTCATCGTGTAAACATCGTAAATCTCGTCGCCATATTTTTCATATAGATTAAGGATACTGGAATATGAGAGATTGAACTGGCTTGTGATGGGTTCAATGGTATTGGAAATGGCTTTGCTAACATCGTCATGTGTTGCATATTTCGGGTTAACTTGGGCATACACATAACCGACAGTATCAATCCCGCGTCTGCCTGCTCTGCCCGCCATTTGGTGATATTCACGAGCCTCAAGATAACGGAAACTAACACCGTCAAATTTTTCTAAACTATCAAACACGACTGTACATGCAGGCATGTTGATTCCAACAGCAAACGTCTCAGTGGTAAATAGGAGTTGAATTAATCCTGAAGTAAATAACCGCTCAACTACTTCTTTGAGTGTAGGTAACATGCCCGCATGATGATAGGCTATTCCGCAACTGATTAATTGGCGAAAATCGGTAATTACCTGCTCTTCAACAATATCAAATTGAATACAAAGCGCGTCAAATTTTTCTAAAATCTGTTCCTGTTTTTCTGTATCAAGCAACTCGTGTTGCCCCGAAGATGCGTAATAGTGGGCATTGCCTTCACATCTTTTACGGCTGAAACAGAAATAGAGACACGGCAGACGATTTTGCTTGGTCAGGTAAGGAATCAACTCTGTGTTGATTATACCTTTTGGTTTTTTAGATGTATCATCCCTCCGATTTTCATCTTTACGTTTCTGTCGTTTTGCTGTCTGACGAAGATCATTAAGGTGGCCCAATTTACCTATACCGAAGCCCGAAAAATAAAGGTGATGTTCTAAAGGCACAGGACGTTCTAACTCTTCAACAACTTTAATGTCAATTTCTCTAACACTTTGCATCCACTCCGCAAAAGAGTTGATGTTTGGAATTGTCGCACTGAGACTGACAAATTTGATATGCTGCGGTGCAAAAATAATGCTTTCTTCCCAGACGGTGCCACGCTCAATATCGTTGATATAGTGAATTTCATCAAAGATGACATAGGAAACGTCCTGTAATCTTTCTATATCATCAAAGATGGTATTTCGGAATATCTCAGTGGTCATCAATAGGACTTGAGCATAAGGATTTAAGACCACATCACCGGTTACGATACCAATTTTATCACCGTATTCAGATTGAAAATCTCTATATTTTTGATTGCTAAGGGCTTTAATCGGTGCTGTGTAGATAACGCGTTTATTTGTCTGAAGACATTTTTCAACAGCATATTCTGCTATAACAGTTTTACCGGCACCAGTAGGAGCTGTCACTATCACAGAATGGTCGTCATTAATTGCTGCAATTGCTTCCTCTTGGAATTGATCAAGCTCTAAGCCTTTGTAAAGCATCTAAACCCCCTATACTACGAATCCTATATTTAGTATACCGGATATCCGCTTTTTTGTCAAGAAAGATTGATTGAGAAGGGTGTGTAAATATTTGGTTACATAGGTTCAATTTGCAATGATTACGCGGCGTTTTCCACTGTAGAGCAGGGTCCCTACAATAACCTAAGTTGCTACGGACAAGATTTCAAGTTAGCAAACACTGCTTTTTACTGAAAAAACAAGGATTTTTCGCTGATTCTTATGTTTTTTGTTCTAAATCGGGGTTAGAAACCCCTCCTACAAGAGCATTTGCGAAATAGGTGGCTTTACACACCCGAAACAAAACAAGTAATTGATAAAATTTTGCTAATTTGCCATAATACCTTAAAGTTTGAGGACATCTGTTTCAAGAAGATTGACTGTGGAAATAAGAAAACAAATGTTCCAAAGGAGATGGGAGATGATTCAAGCATTAAATAAGATCAGAATTCACAGGTCTGGCATAATCGTACTATCAGGCTTTACTTCGCTGCTATTTACTTTTTTACCGATTATGCGAGTAGACGCGCAGCGTAACGAAGCAACGGTTGCTGGAAATTGGACGTTTAATGATGGCAGTGCTAAAGATAGTTCAAACAAAAGATTACATGGCGTGTTTGTTGGGGATCCGAAATCCGTTAACGGTATTGTTGGAAAAGCATTGCAGTTTAATGGCAAAAGTGACGCGGTTAATATTCCGGATTCTGTTAATATTAATACAGGTGGCCCGTATACTAACCGAACGGTCGCAGCATTTTTTAAATGTGCCGACATCAGCAAAAATCAGAAGCAGGTTATTTATCAGGAAGGCGGCGGCACACGAGGTTTAGCCATCTATGTGCACAGTGGAAAAGTTTACGTTGGTGGCTGGAATCAGGCAGAGTACAATTGGGATGGAGCTTGGCCGTCTGCGAAAATTAGAGCAAATCGGTGGCATCATATTGCTTTAGTCATTCGGGATGCTTCTGGGAGAGTTGAAAACGATAAATTTGAAATGTGGTTAGATGGACAACTCATTGACAAAGAAAAAGGCGGACAACTTCATATGCACGGAAATAATATTTCAATTGGGCACGTCACTCAGAAAACGGTTTACCATGATGGTCTTCAAGATGGCACCAATGTAGACTGGTTTGGCGGTGTCATTGATGAAGTCATCGTTTACAATTCGGCATTTGCCATGGCAGATTTTGCAAAAATCGCCCATCCCTTAAGCATTGAACCGAAAGGCAAATTTACAACCACGTGGGGATACCTGAAAAGCAAGCGAACCGAAAATTAGTGTGTAAGAACTCACACAAATTATGACTTATGGTTTGACAATCCCATAAAACAGACATCTGCAATAGTTGAATTACAGTAAAATCTAAAAATACCTGGACATTTTCTTTAGGTTAGCGGCGTTTGTAGTCGCGCAATTCATTGCGCCTCTTCCTGTAGGAGCGACCCGACAAATGCCATACGGGGAATGTCAAAAGGCATTCATACCCGCTGAATACCAAAAGCGTATTCAGTGAAGTGCCAACGCTAATTAGGGCCAAAAAATCAGTAAAGTTAAGACAAGTTTTGTTGTTCAAATTCAAAAGGTGTCA
>JAGWBU010000058.1:0-18528 GCA_021295735.1 Candidatus Poribacteria bacterium
GGTTTTTTTGACACATAAACTGCTGAGCTGTCTACATCCCCTACCTAAAGGCAGGGGGTTTGACAGGGAGTGCTAAAGTTTGAATGTCCCGGAAAGGCGTTTGTCTAAATCTTCAACTGTTAATGCCGCGAACGCAGATACGTTATAACATAAAAGCCTACGATCATAAAAACCAAACTTAACCTTTTCATAACGTTCTCTTCATATTGACTTCAATATCCCAATTGTCGTAAATATTCACGGTTAACGGTCACCCGTTCTTCATCCGTGCGGTCTTCAACCATACCTGGACAAGCGGTAATCCATCGGTCATAGTCGAGTTCTTCCAAAGTGGACATAATTCTGGGAAAGTCCATCGCGTCTCCACTGCCGACATCAACCCAATCCACATTATAATTGCTACCATCTCCACCAGTGTAGCTTGAATAATCTTGAAGATGGACGTAGATAAGGACATCACGATAACGACGGATAGATTCAATCGGATCAAATCCCCAGAGTGCGGAATGTGATACATCAATGCACAGTTTACACTTGCGGAGTAGACTCATATATTTTGCCCAATCTTCTATGGAATCTACCGTTGTATTGGTATGGATATGATAACAGATATCTAATCCGTATCGTGCTGCGTATTCTGCCCATTCTTCGGAAACATCAGCAAGCTTGGTGAGATCAGCGTTGTTTACTGGTCGGTCATCTGGTTTTCCTGCGCCCATGAACATGAAACAATCCGCTCCAACCTCTGCTGCGAAGTCAATTCTTCGCTTATTAAGTTCCATCTGTTCAAAATTTTTGTCAATCGGCAACCCACGTGCTGTGACTGCAGCGATAGGCATGTCAACATTTTCACACATCCGCCGAATACGTCGCGGTGTGCCTGCCCAGTCTAAAGATTGCCGCATCTCCCAACCATCCCAACCGGCATCTTTAAGTTGCGTCAACAGTTTCTCAAAATCTGGTTGTTGCCATCGTAACGTACTATATCCAAATTTGAAACCCATATTTTTCTCCTCTTCGGTGTTCTACTTTATCAGAAGCATTCAAGTATAATTATAGCAGATTTTCATATTGCTTGCAATAAATGTTCGTTTTTGCTAAACTATTAAAAACTTCACGGATTTTCCGTTACGACCTATTTAAACGTGAGTTCGAATAATAAAATTCAAATGTAGATGTAGGTTGGGTAGAGCGCAGCGAAACTTATACGTGTCAATTTTAGGATATATCTTCTTGTGGGAGTGAATCAACCCAGCATGCGCGTGTGGCATGCTGCGGGTTTTTAACCCCGATTGGACAGTTTGAGATTCACAAATCGCGCGGACAAAGCGCTCCCACAAGAGAATATCCAGCAAATTTTTTCTTAAGTTGACACCTATGGGTAGAGCGCAGCGAAACCCAACAATTCAACTGTTAGAGTATAAAAAGTTGGGTTTCACGTTGTTCTACCCAACCTACGGTATTTTTTGGCTCACGTTATTTGAAGGAGAAAGTATGGACAAAGTTAAACTCGGTTTTATCGGTACAGGTGGCATGGCAGGCGCACACATGCGCAACCTAAAAGATAATTTTGAAGATGTTGAATTCTGTGCCATGTGTGATATTTCTGAAGATCGTGCGAAAGGGCGCGCCGAAGAGTTTGGCGGCAATGCTTACACCGATTTTCGTGTGATGTACGATAAAGAGGATTTGGACGCCGTGTACATTTGTACGCCCCCGTTTGCGCACGGTGAACAAGAACGGATCGCTTGCGAAAAAGGCGTCGCGATGTTTATTGAGAAACCGATCCATTCCGAACTTGAGCCAGCAATTATCATCAATGATTACATTAAAGAAACTGGCACTATCACAAGTGTCGGTTACCATTGGCGTTACGGTGGCAATGCACAAAATGCAAAGAAGATGCTTGAAGAGCAACCGCAAATCCTCGGTGCGCTCGGCTATTGGATGGGTGGCATGCCCGGAACACCATGGTGGCGCGTGCGTGCGCAATCTGGTGGACAGCACGTTGAACAGACGACTCACATTTTCGATCTTTGCCGTTTTCTCGTTGGCAGTGACGGTAAAACCGTACACGGTGTCGCGAATAGTGGGAGTATGACGCATATTGAAAACTATGATGTTGACGACATCAGCATGGTAAACATTGAGTTTGAGAACGGCGCTGTTGCGAATATCGTTTCTGCTTGTGCGTTAGAAGGTTTTGGTCGTGTGCATCTTGAGGTGTTCACTCGTGGACTCGTTGTTACCGTCGGTGGACCGAACAATGTGAACCGTAAAGGTGAAACGCAGCCGCTTATTGGTGAAGGTGGACAAGACAGAGATCGCGTCTTTATTGATGCTGTTAAGAGTGGAGACGACTCAAAAATTCTATCTCCCTATAGCGACGCGTTGCAGACACTCCGTATAATGCTTGCCGCCAGCACATCGTTTGAAACTGGCAAAGCTATTGACCTTTAAAACATAGTAGGCACGCATTGCGTGCCTAATCACATAAAAAATTTATACGAAAAGAGAGAAAGAATTATGCCAATTAATCAATCCATCTGTTTTGGTGGTTTCCGGCGCGACAGGGAGCCGGAAGATGTCATTAAAAAAGCAGCTGAAATCGGCTACAAATCGGTTGAGATGCTGCCTGCCGATCTCTGGTCCGTTGTTCAAGATCACGGAATGCGGGTTGCAATCATCGTTGGGCATTCGTCCCTTCCGTCTGGCTTGAACGATCCGAGCAATCATGACCGGATTGAGGATGAACTGCTCAAAAATATTGACATTGCAGCAGATAACGACATTCCCGGTCTTATCTGTTTTTCTGGTAACCGAGAAGGCAGGTCTGACGAGGAAGGTCGTGATAACACAATAGCCGGTTTGTCGCGTGTAACGAAAGCTGCTGAGGAGAAGGGCGTTAACTTGTGCGTTGAACTGCTCAATAGCAAAGTGAACCATCCCGATTATCAATGTGATAAGACAGAGTGGGGTGTTGAAGTGTGTAAAGGTGTCGGTTCACCGCGGGCACAGCTACTCCACGACATCTATCACATGCAGATTATGGAAGGTGATCTTATCCGCAACATTACGGATTATATTGAATATATCGGGCATTTCCACACAGCTGGCAATCCTGGGCGTCGCGACCTTGATGACGAACAGGAAATCTATTATCCTGCTGTGATGCGTGCTATTGCTAACACAGACTATGACCTATATGTAGGGCACGAGTTTAGTCCGAAAGGTGATGCGTTTGATGCGATGCAGCACGCTTATGATGTGTGTAACGTTTAGGCTATTTAGAGATTGTGGGCGGGTTTCAATGTCCGTCCACGCTAATTATATCTAAAATGACAACCGAAGCCGAAGCACGTCAAATCATAGATAGCATGCTGGAAGAGTCTGGATGGCAGATTCAAAATTATGCTGAACGTGCAACAGATGCTTCTCTTGGTGTTGCTGTCCGTGAATATCCGTTAAGGTTTAATCAGAGAGCAGATTACCTTCTCTTTATCGGTGGCGTGGCAGTTGGCGTTATAGAAGCCAAATCAGAAGGAACAACACTTAGTGGAGCCCTCCAACAAGCAGAACGGTATCGAGCAAATTTGCCAAATGATTTGCCCAACCGCACCAGATTTTTCTATTCTTATGCGTCAACAGGGATTGAGACATACTTTCGTGATTTTCGAGACCCGGATTCACGTTCTCGACAAGTCTTTATATTTCATACACCTCAAGCACTTTTTAATGCTTTCAATCAACCTCAAACGTTGCGAGAGAGACTCAAAACAGGGATGCTGCCATTAAAAAAAGACAACTTGAGAGTTTGTCAATTTGAGGCGATAAGGCAGCTTGAGAGATCTTTGGCAGAAGCACGTCAGCGTGCTTTAATTCAGATGGCAACAGGCAGCGGAAAAACTTATGTCGCTGTCAGCAGTGTATACCGACTCATCAAATTTGCTAACGTCAAACGGGTTATTTTTCTGGTAGACCGTAACAATCTCGGTAGACAAGCTCTGCGTGAGTTTCAAAATTACACGACTCCCGATGATGGCAGGAAATTTACTGAACTCTACAACGTTCAACACCTTTCCAGCAATGTTATTGACGAAACAAGCTCGGTTTGTATTACCACTATCCAACGTCTTTACGCAATGTTGACAGGTGAACCCGACTATGAATCGGACGATGAGGAAAGTTCCGATTTTGAACAGGAAACTGAAGATTCACCTCCACAAGAAGTTGTCTATAATCCGAACATTCCTATTGATACGTTTGACCTTATCATCGTTGATGAATGTCACCGCTCTATCTACGGTAAGTGGCGGCACGTATTAGAATACTTTGACGCTTTCATTCTCGGTCTCACTGCTACGCCATATAACCAAACGCTCAATTTTTTCAATCAGAATCTTGTTTATGAATACCGTCACGAACAGGCTATTCAAGACGATGTAAATGTCGGTTATTATGTCTATCGGATTAAGACTGAAATTACAGAAAGTGGTAGCACAGTTGCGGAGGGGAGTTATGTTGCAAGACGGGATAGGGTTAGTCGAAGACTTACCTGGGAGGAGTTGGATGAAGATGAAGAATACACAGGAAATCAGTTAGACCGGGAGGTTGTGGCAGAAGACCAGATTCGGACAGTTATTCAGACTTTCAAGGATAAACTCAGGACAGAACTCTTTCCGAGTAGGACGATTGTTCCCAAAACACTTATCTTTGCAAAAGACGACTCGCATGCCGAGGATATTGTCAAAATTGTTCGGGAGGTATTTGCCAAAGGCGATGATTTCTGCCAAAAGATTACCTACCAGAGCGATAGACCGGAAGACCTTATCAGAAGATTCCGCACAGACCCGATTTTCCGAATCGCTGTGAGCGTTGATATGATTTCTACTGGCACCGATATTAAACCGCTTGAGTGTTTAGTCTTTATGCGTTCTGTCCGTTCAAGCGGGTATTTTGAGCAGATGAAGGGGCGCGGTGTGCGTACTATTAAACCTGAAGATTTGCGATCTGTCACAGGTGATGCGACTGCAAAAACGCACTTCATTATTGTTGATGCTGTCGGTGTGTGTGAATCCATCAAAACTGATTCCCAGTCACGTCCAGGTGAGCCATCTTCTAATGGATCAAACGGACCACCAGAAAGAAACCCCGACCAACTCATGGATGATGTAAGCATAGACCGTGTTATTGAAACCGGGTTTGAGCCTGAAAGTTTTGCACAAGCATCTACAGTGATCCACGACTTCAAGCGGTTTATTAATGAACACATAGCTGAATTGCCAGCGTTACAAATTTTGTGTGAACGTCCAGAAGCACAAGACACACTGACTGAAAACAACTTAAAAGAGCTGGAAGAAGCATTGCAACAGCATTCCAGCAGTCTCAGTCGTGAGTCATTATGGATGGCTTATAAAAGACGGTCACCAGAGAACGTTCATGGAATAACAACACGACAAACAGACCTCATATCGCTGGTGCGTTTTGCGATGGGGTATACTCGTATTTTAGAACCGTTTAGTGCAATCGTCACCCGACATTTTGGAGAATGGTTAGAGGGTAAAGATTTCACACCAGAACAAGTCAACTGGCTTGAATGGATTCAGGAATACATTGCCACATCACTCGGTTTTCGAATAAGTGATTTTGAGTACACACCTTTTGCACAGCGCGGCGGTGTAGCAAGAGCCATGCAACTCTTTGGTGATGAGTTGGAGGATATGCTAACGGATCTCACAGAGAAATTGGTTTCTTAATTCTGCTTGTAACATCCTTTGTTATCTTGAAAAACGGCTTGAATTCAAAGAGAATCTGTAGTAAACTGATGGCAGCATGAGACGTTTAACGCAAAACAGATACAAAAGAGATTTTCACAAATGTTAACTTCAATTACCAATGATTTGCCTCTGAATTGGCAGATCGTAAGATTTACGGAGGTAACTACGTTTACCAAGAAACCAAAAGACTTAAGATATTCAGAGTATAATGAAGTCCCGTTTGTGCCGATGAACTTGATTCCAATTGCAACGTTATTTTCTAAGGAATATATACTAAAACCATCAGACACACTCAGTAGTGGAACTTATTTTGAACCAGGGGATATCCTTCTCGCGAAAATTACTCCGTCTTTTGAAAATGGCAAACAAAGTATTATTGAGGATTTGCCAACACCCTTTGGTATTGGGACGACTGAGATAATTCCAATTCGTGAAATTGAAGGCATCAGTGATAAAATCTATCTTTTCTATTATTTATTAGTCCCTGATGTCCGTGCTTTGCTTACCGCGAGAATGAAAGGAACAACTGGAAGGCTGCGATTAGGTACAGAAGCACTTGCTGACTTGGAAATCCCACTTCCACCACTGACAGAACAACACCGCATCGTAGCCAAGTTAGAGGTACTATTTACCCAATTAGACGCAGCAGTTGATAACCTCAAAAAAGCACAAGTGCAGGTGCATCGGTATCGTCAATCAGTTCTCAAAGCTGCTTTTGAAGGGGAGTTGACAAGGGAATGGCGTGAAGGGCATTCGGGTGAATTAGAACCGATGTCGGTTTCAGAAGTTTCTGAGATGGACAATTTACCTGAGCTGCCTGATGGTTGGATGTGGACGAAGGTTAAGGACATTTCAGAATTTATTCGCGGTGTGTCCTATAAAAAGAATCAATCTTCTAAAACCCCAATAGATGATTATGTTCCTATATTACGGGCGAACAATATCAATACACAATTGTACTATGAAGACCTTGTTTATGTTCAACGAGAAAAGGTTAAAGATGAACAATTTGTAAAGATTTATGATATTATCATCGCGATGTCAAGCGGTAGTAAACATCTTGTCGGAAAAGCAGCGCAAGCTTATCAGGATTTTGAAGGGGGTTTTGGCACTTTTTGTGGGTTGGTCAGAGTTTCGGAAGAAGTAAATAAAAAATTCATTGGTTTATTTTTCCAAAGTCCTGTTTATAGAAATGAAATATCTCGTCTCTCTATTGGAATAAACATCAATAACCTTCGGAGAGAAAACATAGAGACAATGCTTATACCGCTTCCACCGCTTGCCGAACAGGAACAGATTGTTTCTGAACTTGAGCGGTACCTTTCAGTTGCTGATTCGGCAGAGGCAACTCTTGATGCTGAACTGAAACGCGCGGAACGTTTGCGGCAGTCTATCCTCAAACATGCGTTCTCTGGTAAACTTGTGCCGCAAGACCCAAACGATGAGCCGGCAAGTGTCCTGTTAGAGAAAATCCGAGAAGAGAAAGAACCTCAGCAACCGAAGCAACCAAAGCGGAAAAGGATTAAGACTAAAGTGAAAAAACCTACTTCGGCAAAGCAATTGTCGCTTCCACTTGACTGAAGAACATTTTTGCTATACTAATATTGAAAATGGGTTTTGTATTTAAGGCAAAATTGTGTTAAAATGTTAGTATAATGTTACAGATGTTTAGTTGCGAATTAAACATCATAATCTGAATAAGAAACTATTAGTATGACACAAGATAAAATACAAAACAACACGGATGTATCCGAGGAAACACAGGAAACCGATCCACTTTTGGCATTGGCAGGGACGCTTAAATGTGATGTCACAGAAATAAAAAAGCGTCTCAAGAATGCAGTTCGTCCAAAGACACGCGTGGTTAAAGGACCTTACGAAGATCACCCGGATCCGCTCATCGCCTTGCTGGGAACGTTGGAATGTGATGTCACAGACATCGGCGAACGTCACGATGATTATATCAGAGACGCACTTTTAGCAGAATTATGGGGAAATGAAGATGAATGAGGAACTTACCTTAAACTTGCGTAGGTGAAATAATATGAAAACTGAAGAAAAAGAACATAATCTCCCTCTACCGCCAGCAGATAAAACACTATTTCGCAAACAAGTGCAGCGCGAATTAGACGAAATTCGACAAGAAGCTGAGGAGGCTTATACCTTGGATAACGAGATTGATCCTGTGCCGGATTCGGCTTACAATGACACGCTTGTTTTGTTAAAGTTCCTTTGTAATTACAATCTGCCCATGCCAGATTTTAGTTGGGCAGAAGATGGTAGCCTTAGTGTTGGGTGGTACCCAGATAATGGCATGGTAACAATGGGAATATATGGGGACAATCTTGTCATCTATAATGCATTTTTTGAAGAAAAACGTCAATTTGAAGGAATCTGTGAACTGTCAGATACCGCGGTGTTGTCAGGTTTTCTCACAACGTTGGCAAATATCCTCTAATAAGGATTGTTGTTATGAATGTTTCACCGGGTGAGACACTCACTCGTTTTATTCGTTATAACAGTCATTTTTCCGTTGTAACTAACAGAGTTAAACCTGACGCTTTTCTTCCACACAGAAAGCGTATTGATGTATCCGTGTTTCGCATTTCCGAACTCAATGACAGTGAAAAACTCTCAGAAAACGAGATATGGCAAATTGGGCGGGAATATGTTCAAACAGAAGAAAGACTGATAAAGGCAAGGGCTGATCTTTTGGCTGCCGTTGTTTATCAGAATAATCTTGAAGTTGTTCCAGATGAGCCGCCTCAAAGGCACGCGAACATAACGCCTTTTCCGATAGAGAAAAGTCCTACAGACAGGAAAGCACGTAGATCCATCGCAACGAAACTTGCTAACGCAAGTAAATTAGCTGTTCAACCAGAAAAGATATGATTTCAGTACGATCAAATTGAGATACACACATGTCCAACGAATCCACAACAATCGTTCAAAAACTATGGAATTTCTGCAATGTGCTCCGAGATGATGGGGTCAGTTACGGAGATTACGTGGAGCAACTCACGTATCTGCTTTTTCTCAAACTCGCTGATGAACAGCGCAACCTACCTACTAACACATCAACTCAAATCCCTGCTGGTTTGGATTGGGAAAGTTTACTCAAAGAGAGTGGTGCTGCGTTAGAAGAGCAGTATGTTAAAACCCTTCGTGAATTGAGTAATGAGAAAGGGTTGCTTGGTGTTATTTTTAGAAAATCGCAAAACCGCATTCAGACACCCGCGCACCTCCAACGACTTATCAAGCTTATTGATGCCGAAAACTGGAGCGGAATGGCAGCCGATGTCAAAGGCACAATTTACGAGGGACTTTTACAGAAAAACGCTGAAGACACCAAAAGCGGTGCAGGGCAGTACTTCACACCTCGTCCACTCATCAAAGCGATAGTAGCTGTAATGCAACCTAAACCGATGAAAACGATCTGCGATCCTGCATGCGGCACAGGCGGTTTTTTCCTCGCTGCTTATGAGTATATATCCGAAACATATCGCACAACATTAACTCGTGAACAGAAGAAGTTCCTCAGATTTGATACTTTCGCCGGAACAGACATCGTTGATAACGTAGTCCGTCTCTGTGTTATGAATCTATATCTGCACGGTATTGATGGGGAGGAAAGTCCAATTACAACCAACGATAGTCTCGGCAAAGATCCGGGAGAACGTTACGATATGGTGCTGACCAATCCACCGTTTGGTAACAAGAGTAGTGTTACAATCACTACTGATGGCGAAAAACGTAGCAACGCATCCGTCACGTATGAACGCGATGATTTTTGGGCGACAACTTCAAATAAACAGTTTAACTTCCTACAGCACATTAAGACAATTTTGAAGGAAAATGGTCGCGCCGCTGTGGTACTACCTGATAACGTTCTCTTTGAACGTGGCGCGGGTGAAACAATTCGCAGGCAACTGCTAAAACTGTTTGATGTCCATACCTTGTTACGATTGCCTACTGGTATTTTCTACGCGCAAGGTGTAAAGGCAAACGTTCTCTTTTTCGACAAACGTCCGGCACGTGAGGAACCGTGGACACAAAAACTTTGGATATACGATCTCCGTACAAATAAACGTTTTACGCTTAAGACGAATCCCTTACGCGATGCCGACCTACAGGATTTTATTACTGCCTATAATCCAAAGAACCGTCACGAACGGGTTGAAACTGAACGTTTTCACGCCTTCACTTACGAGGAACTTACCAAGCGGGAACATGTTAACCTTGATATTTTCTGGTTGAAAGAGGATTCACTTGAAGATATAGCAGACCTTCCCACGCCTGATGTATTAGCGGGGGAAATCACACAGAATTTAGAGACTGCTTTGGGATTGTTTCAGAATATTCAGACAGAATTAGGTGACAGTGACTAAACTACGTTACTGTCTGTTTTTAAGTGAAAACTTATGGAGAGGATATTGACAAAAGACTAAATTTCGGAGACGTTTTGTGCAGAATTATATTCTTGTAACCAATAACGTCTCCACGACCTTTACTTTTGAAAACCTAAGGAGGAATTCAAAATGCGCAATCAACTTACACTGACACTCTTCACCCTTATCATTGCTGTCCTTTTCTGTTCTATTGCAGTAGCAAGTTTGCAAAATGGGTTAATTGTCTATTATCCATTTGATGAAGCAGATGGAAAAACAGCGTCTGATAAAAGCAAAAACAACAATGATGCGGAACTTATGGGTAACGCCGCTTGGGCACCTAAGGAAGGTAAAATTGGCGGTGCCATCAGATTTGATGGTGGTGATAGTTCTGCTGTAGACGAAAACGGTGCAGATTATATCAATGAACTTGAGGCTTTTACCATCTCTGTTTGGGTAAAATCTGATTCAGTTGGACACGACAGAGGTATTGTCTTTGCTATAGACCCCGATGGAGGCGATAATGTTTTCGGTTTACGCTACGATGCCGCAAGTTGGTCCACAAAGGGTGGGACAAATCTTCTCAAAGGCGCGATTACGACAACGGGCGGCGGTCAAGCGTATGAGGGTAAAAGCGATGTGCAAACAACTGAGTGGCAATACCTCGCGTTTACTTGGAAAAGTGGTGAACAACTTGCCCTTTATATTGATGGTGAACTTGATGATAATCCTACACACAATGATGGTGGAAAAGAGGGTAAAATTTCTGGTGCCACCAAATTAATCGTAGGTAAAGGTGCTAAAGATAATAATGGCACCTCATGGCCCGGTCTCATTGACGACTTTCGACTCTACGATAGAGTTTTAGAGGCGAGAGAGATTTCAGATTTAGCTTCAGGTGTCCTACCAGTTGAACCGGCTGGAAAGCTAGCAACGACTTGGGCGAACTTTAAGCAAAAACGAAATTAATTGGTCTATGTGTTCTAAATAAGCAGTCGCGTCTTCATCTGGTAGAGACATTGAGGCGCGCCTGCATAGTAATAGGTTGGTAAAAATTATGCAATTACATCTTGAGATGCCGCAGGCAGATGAGGGGACGTTCCGATATAGTATCAAACGCGAATTAGCGGAACTATATAAAAAAGAAGATGGAGTGTATGCAAAGGATAGCATAATTGATGCTATGCCTGAGTCAGCATATAATGATGCCCTCTTTTTGCTTGAGTTTCTTTTTAATTCGGGTGTTCCTATGCCAAACATCAATCGGACAAAACACGGTAGCCTCAGCTTAAGTTGGTATCCTGAAGAAGGCACAGCGAAGATGGAACTCTGTGGTGATGGACTTGTTGTCTATAATGCATTTTTCGATGAAGATCGTCAGGATGAAGGTGCTTGTGTTTTGACAGATATTGCTGCGCTGGATGAACTTCTTGGCGCGTTGCGCTGCGTTTTTTGATAATAGCGTTTTATTAGCTTTATAGCGGATTCTACAATTAACTGGACATCTGAGCTGTCCGAGGGAACTCCGATTCCCGACTAACAGTGGTTTCGTCTTATTTACATAATTTACTATAATGTTGTTGCGGATGTTACAATGATGATCATATAGGTGACACACTATGGATACCTCACACTCACAAAAAGAACCTGATTTTGCTCGGTCCCCTGCTGACAAGATACTGTTTCTAAAACATGTCCAAAGCGAATTAGGCGAAATTCGTGAGGAAGTTGAAGAAACTTGTGCAGTGACTACCGACGTTATACCTGTACCGGAACAGGCTTATAATAATACATTATCTTTGATGGAACAGATGCCCGATGACATACCGATGCCAGACATGATGTGGTTGGAAGATGGTGGTATTGGATTAGAATGGAGGCCAGGAGAAGGTATCGCAACAATAAGTCTATACGGTGACGGAAACGTTATTTACGGTATTTTTTTTAGTGATAAGTGTGAGACTAGTGGAATCTGTGCCTTGTCAAACTATGCACTTCTCCATGGATTTCTTACGACGTTAAGCCTACTCTTTCAATAAAGGATACGGTATGGATTTATCGAGAGGCGATATTCTTAGTCGCTTCATTTTTTCTAAAAGACACTTTTCAATAGAAAATTCGACTGTCAAATATGGAGCATTTATTCCGCCTCCAAATAGTGCTGATTTATCTGTGTTTTCTGTTTCATCCCTTACTAACAGCGAAATATGGGAAATCGGACGTAAATATGTCCAAACGAATGAAAGAAAATTAAAGGCAAGAGCCGATCTTCCTGTTGAAAAAGTTTATGCTGTTAATCTAAAAGTTGTCCCAGATACTCAACCTCACGAACTACATGCCAATATCACATCTTTTCCATTAGACAAGAGGGAGCGTACTGATCTTGCAAGAAAACTTGCAGTCGTTAGTAGGTTGGAAATTATACCACCTGAAGATACTGATTCTGATCGTTAAATACAATTTTGGATAGTGTTTAAACCAATGCGACTCATCAACCTACTGCTATTGTGATGCCCTCAGGATACCTAAAGGAATAACTAAATGAAAAGCGACGCGCACGCTTCCAAAGCGCGCCTACCGGAAGATATAGTATCTATTTTTGAAAACATCCTCGGTTGCAAACTTGAAGATGTAACTGTAGGAATGGATTTTACCCCTGATGCCCTACAAACCCTCCTCACCACGCCCCCTACAGACTCTCTTGAAAACTATCTTACACCACAATGGGTAGTGCTTGCTGCTGGCAAAGGCACTCGCATTGATCCTACAGGACGATTGAGCAAGACGTTGGACATTATGTTCGGCGGGCAGAACATGCTGCAATGGTCATGTCGTTTTCTGCCGGGCAACCGTCCACATATTGTTGTTATCAACCCACAAATGGCAACCCGAATAGCCGAAAGTGGATCACCTGAACAGTTGTTAGGTGAAAATGCGATTCCTTGTATCCAACAAGAAATGAACGGTACTGGTGGTGCGTTGCAAGCGGCACTGCCTGCACTTCGCGATTCTGATGCCGAATGGATCGGCGTAGCATTTGGCGATGAACCTTTTTTACAAAGAGCCATCTTTGCACAAACGTTGCTATCTCATTTTCTTTCTGGTGCGGATGTGACACTATGTGGTAAGATACCTGAAACAGTGGTTGATAAAGGCGGTCTCTTTTTTGATGCAGATGGCAAATTTATTGGGACAAAAGAGTGGTATGATATGACAGAGCCTGAAAAAGCAGGGATGTGGCAACGTTTGGAGCGTGGTGAGGCATATACCAATACCGGTATCACGATTATCCGAAAAAGTGTATTGTTGGAACGGATAGATCAGTTGGAACCGCACACGAACCGAAACGGTGAACTCCATCACGTTGATCTGATTCGTCTCTGTTATGAAGATGGCTTGAAAACAAACGCTTATATCTATCGTGGTGGTGTGTTGTCAGGCGTTAATCGTTGGTCAAACGTTTTATCAGGTGAAGATGTAATGTTTAAACAGACCAGGGAATTCCTTGCACAGAAAGGTGTCCGTGTTGATCCATCAGCGCAGATAACGTTGGATAGTGAAGATATTGAGATCGGCACTGCATGCTATCTTATCGGCAGAATACATATCGGAAAAGGTGTGAAGATAGCGGATTATTGTAGACTTGAAAATGTCACACTGCGCGGTGCTACAAGCGTTGGAGCTTCCGTTGGGCTGCAGAATGTGTCTGCAAAGGATACAACATTTGAATCAAATCAGTTACCTGCAACTTTGGCAAAACCTGTTAGTGGAATTGCAACTGTCAGCACAGTAAAAAATTGCACTTTTGATGCAGTTACAGTAGGAAGCAGCGTTCAACTTTCAGATATTCAAGCACATGCAACTGTGATATCATCAAACATTAAACTAAAAAATCAAACGTTAGGTGTACCACTTGCAGAATCACCACTGGGTGTGCCGAGACCGCTTTTCAACCAAATTATTCCTGCAGATTATAGACCAGGTGTTTTTACTTTTGGCGAAAAGAAGGATTTGCCAGATTGGGAGAACCTTCGGAAGCATGTTAGTTCGCATAGTGCTACGGAGTTGATTCCGCGTGCGACGCGCAATTCACAATTGCAACAAGTTGTGTGCAACGCAGTAGATATGCTTTTGGACATGCGGCGTGCAAATGGAGATTATCTGATTGAAGCCCTCACACCTGAAGAACTGTGGGGAACTATCTTTGAGATGGTGAAACTGTATACTGGTAACCCGAATCCTTATCATCACGATAAACTAAAAGCACGCCGGACTGCACTTGCACTTCTGCCAGAATTTTGGAACGATGATTGGTTAACACGGTTAAAGCTTGTTGTTGCAGGGAATGTGATTGATTACAGCAGTGCTCGGGTAGTCCAAAAAGTGAATGCTAATCCTGACTATTTTTCTGAAGCACTAAGTGCAGCGGTTGATACACCTTTTGCCATTGATTGTTATGAACTGTTCCATGAGAAAGTTATTGATGCTTTTCCTCAGCAGATTGTGTGGCTTGCAGACAACGATGGCGAAATCATTTTTGATGTTGCTTTCATTCAGGACCTCGTTCAATGTGGACATCGTCTATGTATAGTAGGAAAAACCGATAACGCAAGCAACGACGTTACGTTGACAGATTTGCATGATATTACAAACTATCCACAATTTGAAGAACTTCAACGCGCAATGCAAGATGGGGTTGTTACGCTGATGTCGTCAGGCGCTAAGACGATCGGGACCAATCTTTATAATGCTACACCCGAATTTATTAATGCATTATTAGACGCTGACCTTGTTATATCTAAGGGACAAGGCAATTTCTTCACGACACCGGGATGGCATAAAGATACCTTTTATCTCCTTCTCTCCAAAGGTATGACAGCTGAGCGAAGCACAGGTGTTATAGCGGATAAAAATCTGCCAGTTGATGGACTTATTTTGGGGTATCTGCCGAGTGGAACAAAACGGGTTGCAACGTTACGAGACCTATGTAATCCTTGAAATCAAGAATAATCGAGCTTAGAAAGCCTTCCCACAAGTCGTTGTGCGATTTATGTAACCTTCGAAATCGTAAATTCTCTTTTCCCTGACTTTGAAAGTGGAATCTCATCCGCAAATTCTATCTGGACAGATACTTCTGCACCGAGCGCATCCTGGATTTTCTGGACGATATAATTACTTGTTTCCGCTGTCCATTGCTCGTTAACAACGAGTTTTAAAACACACTCCTGCAGCGTCTCCTGAATTAATTGAAATTGAGTTACACCGACAATGTTATAGAACTGTTGCGTGAAATAGCCTCCGTGTATCAATGTCCTTGTTTTCGTACGGAAGGTTGCAGTACTGCGCCCGAGAAGTTCTCCTAAGATGGGTAATTGGTTACCGCACGGACACCTCTCATCTGATAGGCGACCAATATCGCCAATTCTATAGCGGATAAACGGCATTGTGTAGTTGTTCAGTTGTGTAACAAATAAATCACCCGGTTTGGTATAAGGATCAGCACTGTCCACCTCAAGAAAAATGTCTCGGCAGTTGATATGCATACGTCCTTCTGCACATTCCATAGCGATTAATCCGACCTCCCGCCCACCATATCGGTTATAAACCTTTGTACCAAAGACTGTTTCGGCAAGTGAACGGTAGTGTGGGTGCAGCATCTCCGCGGATGAGATAATGCCTTTCAGTTCCCATTGTGGAGTCAGTTTGTTCTCTGAGATAAATTTGGCAAATTGATATAGCGATGAAGGATAGGCAAGAATTGCCGTAGGTTGCCACCGTTGCATCTTCGCGAATGTTGTGTGTATCGCTGAATCTGTGAGGTGGAATCCATTAAGCCAGTGCTGATTTCGCCAATAGCGGTTTAATTTCTGTTTCCAATTAACATCACCGTTGACATCAGCGGGTGCGCCCCAGATGATTAACTGCGGTT
Source organism: Candidatus Poribacteria bacterium (assembly GCA_021295735.1). Classification (GTDB taxonomy): domain Bacteria; phylum Poribacteria; class WGA-4E; order WGA-4E; family WGA-3G; genus MSPOR6. Next base: position 16,095 of record JAGWBU010000058.1, read on the forward strand.
CACCGAAATCCCATCCTGCCCACCTATCAAAATAATAGACGCTAATATTCCGCTGATTCCAATAATGTCTATCCTGATAAAACTGCAGCGGTGTCCCTGTAGAGCCGCCTGTAGCATTCTCAATTCGCTGATATGTAGGAAATAATTCCGAACAAAGATTTTTCAGTTGTTTCCGTATAACGCGTTTTTCGAGTGGTAGAATTTGCGATATGTCAATAAAATCAGGATTAATTTTTTGGAGCAGGTCGTTTTGCTTCAATCCAAAGCCTTTAAACAGATCACGGTAGTATGGTGTCGTGCGTACAGCATGCTGAATAAGTTGCTTTAGACGTTCCCGCTGAAACTTTAAAATCGTTTCGAGCGGCGCGTTGAACAATTCAGTTGTTTTTGATAGTTGGGTACTGTAGAAAAAACCTTTACGATGTGTATTGTATGCGTGCCAAGCAGCTTTTGAGAAAATCTTTTTGGTTGAGCGACGGATTGACATGATTCAATTTATAAATCCGAGATGTCCAAATAATTCAAACATCTCAGATTTTCTTTTCGGTAGTAAGAGAGGTCTGGAGGAATGTCAAGAACGTCCTCTGATGGTATCAATATGTGGTATATACCCTGGCGGAAACTGATCACTTGACGAACGCCCATCTTGGAACAGCTGATCTGCATCAGGATTTTCAGGTTCTATTGGTGCCGGGAATTCACGCCATCTATTACCGTCAAGTGGAACGTCATAACTATCTTCGCTGAACCAGTTAATCAATTGTTCCCGATACTCTCTAAGCGTTCGCCCATAAGCTGGATTACCAGCAAGATTTCGCTCATCAAGCTTGCCAGATAAACGTCTAAAAAGCCATTCCTTTCGGTCAGCAGCAGAGTAAATATATTTATATTCAGATGTCAAATACATATATAACCCTCTGCTTTCACCTGACAATTGCCCTATGATTGCATCTCGTTCCATATTGCCGGTAGCAATACCTGCCAAATCAACGCCGCTATGATCCGAAGTAGGTGTTAACCCTGCAGCGCCTAAACTCGTTGGCAGCACGTCAACAAGACTCGTTGGTGTATCGCACTGCACGTTTGCCTCAAAACGTTCGGGATAGCGTACCAGCAGTGGAACACGGGCAGCTGCGTCAAGAAATGAACGTTTCCCATAGCAGTCGTAATCGCCAAGTAATTCTCCATGGTCTGAAGTATAAAGTATCAAGGTATTATCAAGTTCACCTTCCGATTCAAGGTAGTCAAGGATTCGACCAACTTGATAGTCGATGAAAGAAATAGCAGCATAATAAGCAGCTCGCATTGTTCGCAGAAGATTCATATCTCTACCTTGATCGCGATATTTGTAGCGATTTTGATGTCGATTCCAATGCGTGTGCAAATGCTCATAATCTGGCGGCAAGAACGGTAACGGCATTTCCACTGTCCTGTAGAGTCTGTTCCAGGGCACAGGTGATTCAAATGGGGGATGCGGCTTGATAAAACTGCTCCAACACAAAAAGGGTCTGCTTGTGTCGCGTTGAGAGAGGAACTGTAACGTTTTATCCCCTACCCACTGCGTATGGTGTAGCCGGGCAGGAAGTTGTGAAGGTTGTGGGATATAGTAGTATTCACTCCGTTCACCGTGTGGTGCAATAATATGGTCATAGCCGTTTTCATGGAGGGACTGTGTAAAGTCGTCAGGACCGGCACCTTCCTCTGAAAAATCTCTGGTTTCAAACCCCCACATTTTGCGTCCTTGTGGCGTAAAGTGCATTTTGCCGATACCGTGTGTCTGATACCCTACCTCATTCAACAACTCCATAACTGACGGACGCTCCTGCGGCATTGCGGAATTGGTCGTACAGCCTGTTTCATGCGGCCACTGCCCGAGCAGGAAACTACAACGAGATGCTACACATACAGGGGAAGGACAGTATGCAGAAGTAAAACTTGTGCCTTCACGAACAATTCTATCAAGTGCGGGTGTCTGAATAATAGGGTTCCCAAGTGCGCCAACGGTATCAAAACGCTGCTGATCAGTCATCAAGAATATTATATTTGGTTTTTTTCCCATGTGATGTTCCGGTCCTTTAGAAGAAAATGTTCTGATGTGATTATGAAATAGCATAGCACCTTTTTTGAATGAACGCAATAATATTCATTTGTTAGCTTAGGGAAGCAAGTTTTAAAAGATTAAACTCTCTTTCGATATAGATAATTTCTGATTTACCCAGTTTTTGTAGAAACAAATGTGCATAAGGTTTTTTAACGTGAGTTTGATAAATATTTTGGCTCTTGTAAAGAATGAGTGCTTTTTCTTTATTTGTGCTATAGTATAGTATATGGATTTTCCAATACTTTCTTTAATTGATCCCACATTCCGCAGTTGTTTAATCAGAATTTAATATTTATAGGACAAACCCGTGTCACGAAAGGATCCGTACCGGAT
>JAGWBU010000058.1:18561-37538 GCA_021295735.1 Candidatus Poribacteria bacterium
GCTTGCTCGATGTAGGTGCCACGCAGGTTTGAGAAATAAATATCGAAAATCGGAAATTCGAAGTGCGGAATGTAGGATAAAACCATTGTCAATCTCTATTATTCCACTATCTCAAAATCAAGAATTCTAAATTCTATTTTTCCTCCGTCTTTTACCATTGATGGGACTCCATCACCAAAAACATTTATTTCAACACGCCTTGCCAACCCCGCTGGAATCGTAGATCTGTAAGTTTCTATTTCCACATCAATTGGATCACCTAATTTGTCGTAAAAAATTATGTAATAATGGACATCCTCCACATTTTGACGAAGATGGTTACGCAGTGAATAAGACAACTCCCAAGAACGATAGCCCCACAATATCTTGCCTGCGGTTATTCCTTTTGTGCCTTTACCACCAAGATCTGCAAAAATAGAACTTTTTGATCCAGTAGGTTTCTCTTTTGGGAACGGTTTTACAGGTCCTATCTGTTCCATCAATTTTTTAAGATAGCTTGACGGAATAGCAAAATTAAGATTTTGTCCTCCGCGGAAAGTTGCCACAGACACACCAATAACTTATCCTTTGTCATTTAGCACAGGTCCGCCGCTACTCCCTGGAGAGATCGGAGCAGTGAGTTGCAGAATCTTGTCTGTTCCAACCTTACGGATACTACTGATAATTCCTTGTGAGAACGTGCCTTCCAATCCTCGTGGATTTCCCACGGCATAAATAGGCGCGCCAACTTGAACTGTCCCACTATCACCAAGCGAAATTGCTTTTGCCCCAGGTACCGAAATCTTCAGAATAACCAAATCGCGTTCTACATCAACTGCTGTGATGCCTTCAATGTCGTACTTTGTTTTTTGACTTACCAGTTTTGCGTAACCTCGTGATGCCCCTTTAACAACATGAAGGTTCGTTGCAACTTGACCACTGCGGATAAAGAATCCACTGCCAAGTGAAAGCGGTTGACCGTTAGCATCTTCCATGACCAAAAGCACTGTAGAAGTTAACGCCTTTTTGGCAATTTGCTGTGGACTTTGGGCATGTGCAGTAGTTATCCCACAAAATAGGAAAAGTGCTAAACATAAGCAATGCCAAAACAATTTTTTGTTTCGTTCCATTATATCCTCCTTATCCATCAAGTTATTGAAATTAAATATTAACGTGAGTTTGATAATTAACTGGACAGGCAAAAATTGAACAGAGAACGGGCATATTTGCTGAAAAAAATCGTTATTTTTTAAGAGGAAATGTAGAAAGCCTAACTATTTATCAAACTCACGTTAAATATTAAGGGAGCAATCCGTGTTGATTTGACGGGAAGGTGTTAAAAATCCGCGTAATCAGTGTAATCCGCGCAAATCCGCGATTCAGAAAATACAAACACTTAACATCACAAAAAACATGCAATGCAGAAAAATCTACTACCTAAAACCCGTCAGTCGGCCAAAAGATGTGATGCGACCGGATGTCTTGTTTTAAAGCTTCCGATTGACTATGGAGAAGGTCCGGGAGCGCATCAGATAGTTCTTGCCTCATTTTTGGTGGGAACGCAGCAGGTAGAATAACACGATACATCGTACTTCCATAAGACTCAACTTTCGCGGCATTGAATCCATCGGCAATCGGTGCAGGATACGCTACTTCAAGTTCCTCCTCATCCATCTGCGCGATTATATCAGATAGCATAACTTCAAAAAGGACTTTTGCACCGTTCTCTGCAAATAATTCCTCTGACGCGGCAAATTCCTTGACACCCAATTCTCCATCCCGCCTTCTAACGGAAACATAACCATCAATGACACCATCACGTTCAGCAATCCATGCCTGCGGCGATTCGGTCTGCACCCAGTCTGTCCAATACGTTATCTCATCTCTGACAAAAGTGCCGTTGAATTTGCGGGAATAGGTGTTGTAGAGAGAGGCAAGCTGCGCAACTTCGTTGTTATCTTGAAATTTGGCTGGACGGATATGCCACGCCTGCTGTTTTCTACCGAGAAGGGTTCTTTTGGCGTAATAACGTGGAACACTTTCCCAACCCTCTACCGAATAGATACGTTGGCTTCCGTGGAGCATAGAGATCGCTATTCCACGGTTTTCCATGAACTGAATTGAATCTTTAAGAAGTTGTGTGGCAAGTCCGTGCTTACGGTATTCTGGACGTGTGCTAACTTCACCGATACCGCCAACGGAGATCGGTTCACCGTGAAAGAACATCTTACGGATAAAAACCCGCACCGTGCTGACAATTTTGCCATCATCAACTGCGACTCGGATACCTTGGACATCTTTCCACGGATCGTTATGCCAATGATTGGAAAAATACTGGCGGCTTGCTGAAAATACGTGCATGACATGGTCAAGCCATGCCTCTAATTCATCAGGATAAAGTGATCGGAATTCCATATCTTATATTACGAACATAGAAATCGGGCAGACAAGGTCTCCCTCCCACAAGAACTTTTAGCGATAATTGAATGACACTTTTGAATTATGACTAAACTTAAAACTTTATCGTCAATTCACCGAGGAACTGTCGTGCTTGATTACGACTCCCAAAAACCTCATACAGATCGCCTGAAACATCGTAAAATCTACGGATAAAATTGCGACTCGTCTCTGCAGGATTGAGGTCTGCGTAACGGAGCCATAGATTTGTACGTGACCAGATATCCCAATTGAGTTCAATCACTGTAGAGTTTGCATCACCAGAATCAACCCTATGTTGTTTATTTAGATCAGGAAAAAGTGCATCTTGCGTCAGATCAGAGGTGCCGTCAACACGTCCAACTGATAAGTTCAACTCCTTATACCGATACGGATTCGGATTAGTAATGTATTTCAGATTCACAGCGAATGCATTCTCTAACGCCTGAGTTTCAAAGTCAAAACTATCCTCTATTTTGGCAGGCGTGGTATATCGCTCGTCCTGTTCGCTGTATGTCAATTCATCAAGGAAAGTTAAATGCCAACGTTCGGAAAGACTATATGTCCAACCGAACAAGTTTTTGAGTTCCAGCTGATTGAGTTCATCCTGGACATCAGTTGAAAAGTCAATGTCCTCATAATCTTCCAGATAGTTATTACTAAAATTTGCGACGCGGGTACTATAAAAGCCGTTCATGTGGGAAGGTTTTACGGTAAATCCGGTAACAGAATATTGTGCTATTGTAAAATCGCTGGTGTCTCGCAAATAGAGATAGCCTGATGGGTCAAGATCAAGAAAAGTTAGATCGTGTTTTTCCTCACTCAGTTGATCTGTTTCATAAATAATCCGTCCAATATACCTGCCGTTGTTATCAAATTTCTGAACGCGTGAGATAACATTATGAAACAGCGTCAGCCGAATATCAGCCCGTTTAAGTTCTTCGGATAGTTCCTCTTTCTCCTCATTGTCATAATCGTTGTCATCATAGTATCTGCGATATTCTGCTTCTTCAAGCAGGCGTAAACGTCTGTTTAGAGAGGCAGTATCAACTTTTCCCGTAGCGTTTTGGGCAAACGGACCGTATTGTGGACGGGTTGCATCCGTAATCGTATTGCCAAGGTCTGCTTGACCGGGTGTGCTTTCTGTTAACTGCGTCAATGTTGGAGAAAGCGCAATAACTTCCGGCAATCCGCCGACTTTCCTACGGAATCGGCTTGCATCCTTGACTAAAATCTCGCCTTTAGGCAGGGTGACAAGTACCATCGGTTTAACAAATTCACCATTGTCGCGTCCTTTTCTGCCGAAACTTTGAACAAATTTTCCATCGCCATTAAATTTTACGATACGGTGGTTACCTGTATCTGCAACAAAGACGTTTCCGCGAGCATCAATTGCGATGTCAGCAGCATCTCTATCAAATTCACCATCGCCTGCACCATACCTACCGAAAGTCAGAAGTCTTTTACCGTCAACACCAAACTTGTGGATACGTCCCTGTTTTGCGTCCAAAACGTAGAGTTGGTTTTGGGTATTGACAGCAACGCGAAGGGAACGGTCGTGTCCAGTCGACTGGATTCCCCATGCAGTTTTACCATTTTCATCTATCATGGGTTTTGTGAGTAAAACCACACCGGGTTTTTGATTCACAGGGTCCACAAAATAGGTGTCTAAAAACTCACCTGTTGGACTGAATTTATGTACACATGGTGCAAAGATATATATTTTCGGATTGGCGGTTTCAGCGATATGGTGTGCGGTTACATCTGCGACATAGATATTTCCCATGTCATCTACAGCGAGGTGTCCCGGTTTCCTTAAGATATTATCAATGGATTCTGGGTCTGCGGGGATTTGTAAGAGGAATTCGCCTGATGGTGAAAGTTTCTGAATAAGCCGGTTTTCAGTATCACTGACGTAGATATTCTGCTTAAATGCAAGGTGAATGTCTTTGCTAAAAGCACCTTGAGACGAACCTTTGCCTGAAAATTCACGTTCTAATTTGATAAAGTCTACTGCAAACGCAGAACTAAAAATTGTGTTTTGAAAAAGGAATGTAATTGTGAGTAATAGCAGGATGGAAAATTGAAATGATTTCGTGAGGATTATTTTATTCATGCTTAACCTTTGCTGTTTTTGTTACATAATATCAATTATCTGTTCAGATGTCAAGAGTTAAATAAAAATGGCGTAAAAGCAGAACTAATTACATTAATTCATATTGCGTAAAAATGTCTGAAATGTTATGATTATCTTATCAACAATTTTCAAACATTAAACCTTCTTCCACATTTACTAAGGAGGAAATCGTTATGAAAAGACTAATGTTCGTTCTAATATTAATGCTGATTATCATCACAATGAATGCCACTATACATGCTGCAACTATTGTAACAGATGGGTTAGTAAGTTATTGGACCTTCGATTTACATGATGTTAACGATGGTATTGCTAAAGATGTATGGGGTGAAAACGATGCGACGATAAAGGGAAACCCGAAAATTGTAAATGGGCACTTAAGACAAGGACTCAAATTTGGTGGAACAGGGGATTATGTAATCTTAGATAACCTCAGCAATTTTCAAAGTCGAATTGGCGCATCTTCCTTTGAATTCTGGGTAAAAACCAGTTATGATAAACGAAATATATTATTCAAAGTTATAGAAGTACTCTGTGAAGGAGATCAACGCTGGACTGATAAAGGTTGGGGGATACATCTCAATGCTTCAATTCAGGCACCAAACTTTCATAATAGACCTGATAATATTCCTCAAGGAGGAGGTGGAATAATTCAAAGAGATGAAAGAATACTCGTCGAATATGCTGAAAAAAGGGGGAAGGGATGTGGTCATTCTGCAAGATCATCCCCAGCGTCGATTTCAGATGACAAATGGCATCACATTGTATATATGTATAATTGGTATATAGACGAGTTTGGTAGTGGTAGAGATGAAAAAGTAATCTATATTGACAGCATAAGGAAATCGTTAGGCAGAGGTACTTCTAAGAACCTACCCAAAAATGAACCGTTTACTCAACCTGTGTTTCTTGGTGCAATCAATGATAATGGTAAGGCAAGGAGGTTTTTTCATGGTGTCTTTGACGAAGTCCGTGTTTATGACCGTATGCTCACTGATGAAGAGGTATTACAAAATTTTCAATCTGCTACAGGTCTCGCTGTTGAACATAAAGATAAGTTACCAACTGTTTGGGGTGCCCTGAAGAAAAGATAGTTACCCACCTTACTCTATGTTTGCAGTTCACTGCCCTCTTAATTCAGATACAAGGCAGGTGGACTCTGCTATGCCTACCTTCCCTCCTAAAAAGTTAATTCCTCTCTACCTCAGAGCCATTCAACTGTCGTGAAGCACTTTTGTGAGCTCTTTAAATCTCATCTCTTCTGTAGGAGCGAGTTCCAGCTCGCGACATCACCCAAATCTGTGATTCAAAAATTATCAGAAACTTTATAAACTGTTGCCGCAGAGCCATCCAGTATTTGTGTTTTTTTACAATTTGGACAGGGTCGCGAGCTGGAGCTCGCTCTTACAGGAAGAGGTTTGGGAAAAGATAGAAATTATTGGAGAATTGAATGGTTCTACCTCTATCCAAATTTATATTGTGTAAAATAATCAATAATGTTATGATTAATACCAAACATTTTACGCAAGTACGGAAACTCCCTTGTTTCTAAAAGGATAGAATGATGAAAAAACTATTATATTTCCTTACAATTGCGATGATTAGTGTTACGATTGCTTTTTACGCTACTGCTAAAACGATTGTAACTGACGGTCTGGTGAGTTATTGGACGTTTGACGGACAAGATATTACGGATAACACAGTCAAAGATGTCTGGGGTAAAAACAGTGGCACGATTGTTGGGAACCCAAAGATTGTTGCTGGACGTGTGGGCGATGCTCTGGAATTTGACGGTTCTGACGATTATGTAAACCTAACAAATTTGGGTGATTTTGGCAGTAAAGTTGGCACATCAACATTTGAGGCGTGGGTCAAAACAGATTTCAAGAAGGATTGGACAACGCTCTTCAAAGTGCTTGATGACGGTTGCAATATGGCGTGGGCAATTGATGTCAACCGTAGCGCGAAAGCCGGTTTTCCGCTGGCACAAGATATTGTTCATTACTATGTCCGCCATCAAGCTGCCGCTGGGTGTATTGATAATGCTGTTGAAATTGAGTTTGCACTATCAGATGGAAAATGGCATCATGTCGTTTTTGCAATTGAAGATGCAGGTGAACCGAAAATTAGTATCTATATGGATGGCAATCCACAGGAAGTAATTGTTGGGAAAGAATCAAAGTTAGACAACTTTGTACCTTTTGTGCGACCTGTCTATATTGGTGCAGCGAACAATCGTGGTAATGTAGAAAGGTTCTTTCCCGGTGTGATTGATGAGGTCCGTATTTATGACCGTCCCCTCACAGCAGAAGAAGTGAATCGCAATTTTGAATCCAAAGTTGGACTCGCTGTTGAACCTCACGATAAGCTGCCGCTTGTATGGGGATTTTTGAAGAATAAACTATAAGGAAATGGTTAGGCATCTCCTTTTATCTTTCAATTATGTAAGACACCTTGCCTTAAACATAAAACCTCTTTCATCGTCTTAAAACTACAAAAACACATATAAATGTGTAGGAGGAATAAAAATTTGCGCTATTGCAAACCGACCTTTTGTCGGCTATTCATCTTTTTTCTTTTAATTGCTATTCCAATGTCCACCACTGCCAGCGATTGGCCAAGTTGGCGAGGACCTAACCAGGATGGCACATCTGAAGAAACTGAACTAATATCTAACTGGTCTGTTGAAGGAGAAAACCTGCTCTGGCAGGCAGATTTTATCGGACGTTCCACACCGGTAGTTCTCAACGATAGAGTTTATGTTATGGGGCGTATCGGCAAGGATATAACCGAACAGGAACGCATCGCTTGTTTTGATGCAAAAACCGGTGACCTGTTGTGGAATCATCAAATGAACGTATTTCATACCACTATCACCTTCAACCGCGTCGGTTGGACAAATCCTGTCGGTGATACGGAAACCGGTAATATCTACATCCACGGCATCCAAGGGCTTTTTATCTGCTTTGATAAGGATGGAAACATTGTCTGGTCACGCTCTCTAACTGAGGAATATGGGCGGATTTCTGGATACGGCGGACGTGTTCACACCCCGATTATTGCTGGCAATCTTGTGGTTATCAGTTATCTGAATGTAGGATGGGGAAATCAATCTATCCCTCGGCACCGTTATTTTGCTTTTGACAAACGGAACGGCGACTTGATTTGGGTATCAACCCCCGGCGGTAGACCGCTTGATACTACGTACTCTACGCCAGTTGTCACCGAGATCAATGGACAGTCACTTATTATTGGCGGCAATGCTGACGGCAGCATTTACGCTATGAAGCAGACGACTGGTGAGATGGTCTGGGGATTTAAGCTGAGTAAACGTGGAATCAATACCTCAGTCATTGTTGCTGGCACAAAGGTTTACGCTACACATAGCGAAGAGAATTTTGATACTACCGCGATGGGGCGCGTTGTCTGTATTGACGCGACAGGAACTGGAGATGTTACCGCAACCCATGAAGTGTGGCGATATGATGGAGTCGGCGTTGGATACGCTTCGCCTACACTCAAAAATGGACAACTCTACGTGGTAGATAACTCAGCAAATATGCATTGTCTCAATGCTGAAACTGGTAAACTCTTATGGCAGCACAGCATCGGGACCGTCGGCAAAGGGTCGCCTGTGTGGGCAGATGGAAAATTGTACGCCACTGAAGTCAATGGCAAATTCCATATCCTTCAACCCGGCGCGGACAAGTGTGAGTCGCTCAGTGTCCAGGAGATAAACCGAGAAGAAGATGATCACTACGTTGAAATCTACGGTTCACCTGCTATTGCTGATGGACGCATCTATTTCACCACTGAAGAACATGTCTATTGTATCGGGAGGAAATAATGAAAAAAATTTGTTTTACAACGAGGCAGAAAAATTATGTTTTCGGACGACATATTTTCTACGCAGGCTTGATAATCTGTCTTCTCGTCGCAGGTTGTGCAAGCAAAGAGATCGCAGCGCCTGAAATGAGTAATGAACCTGCTGTTACACTCCTGCTTACTCCTGCAGAGACTATTACATCGGGCGAACCCGTTGCTTTCAACGTCATAGGGTTTGATGTAAATGGGAAACGCACAAGTGCGATTGGTACAATAGAATGGACGCTAACTGGTTTAACTGGAACACTTGAGGATAACCAATTCACACCAGATAAAAGTGCTGGAGCGCATGCAGGCACTGTCACTGCACAATCGGGAGAGTTAAAGGCAACTGCCCGAATTCGCGTGATTCCTCCACTGCCATGGACAGAAGATTTTGAAAATGTTGAACTTGAAAAAGCCCCCTCACACTGGATCGCTGCTACAAACAAATATTTTGTTCGTGAAAAAGATGGCAACAAGATATTAGTTAAAACACCTGTCCAGCGAGGTTTAGACAAGTCTAATGTTTACATCGGTCCGCCAACAATGAAAAACTATCAGATTCAGGTTGACCTGATGGGAACGAGAAACAAACGCCGTTTGCCAGATATGGGCTTAATTGCTAATCGTTATACGTTGGATATGCAAGGTAGACAGCAACGTTTGCAGATCCGATCATGGGCATCTGATTTGCGCATGGCAAAAACGATAGACTTTGCATGGGAAACAGATGTCTGGTATACCATGAAAATGAAGGTAGATATTGTTGACGATAAAGCGGTAATTAGAGGAAAGGTGTGGCGCAAGGGTGAAGATGAACCGGATGAATGGACTATTACTGCCGAAGACCCACTTCCGAATCGTGAAGGCAGCCCCGGTATCTACGCTTACTCCGTAACTGAAATCTATTATGATAATTTGAAGGTATGGTGATATATGTTTTTTGAATGTAAAGGCGGTGCTAAAGGCATCGCTATGTTTTCTGGTGTCTTAACTAAACTTATTCGCAAATTAAATTACATGCCAAGTAGATTAAATTTATCATACACGCGCACCTATGCTGAAAAGTATAGTTATAGAATGCGTTCGTATTCATTTGCCATTTTCATATTCGGTCTACTCAGTATTTTTCAAGTGTCCAACAGTTTTGCAGATAGCCATTTGTCTGCTAAGAAAGAAATAGCACTATGGGGTGGGTCGTTAAGCCGTAACATGGTCTCAGATGAGAAAGACATCCCAGCAGAATGGGATTTGGCGACAGGCGAAAATATCAAATGGACAGCAGAACTCGGTTCACAAAGTTATGCAGGACCTCTCGTTGTCGGGGGCAAAGTTTTTGTCGGAACAAACAATGAAGCGCTAAAAAATCCAAAATTGACTGGGGACCGTGGAAATCTCATGGCGTTTCGTGAATCCGATGGTGCATTTCTGTGGCAAATCACACACACGAAACTCCCTTCTGGACGCGTAAACGATTGGCCTCTGCAGGGAATCTGTTCTACCCCATATATTGAAGGTGATCGGCTCTACTACATCTCTAACCGGTGTGAGGTTGTCTGTGTTGATACGGAAGGTTTTCTGGATGGCGAAAATGACGGTCCCTTTAACGAGGAAACCGAAACCAGCGAAATTGATGGGGACATTATCTGGATTTACGATATGATGGATGAGTTGGATGTCTTTCCACATAACCTCGCTACCTGTTCTCCGCTTGTTATTGGTGATCTACTCTTTTTGGAAACAAGCAACGGTGTTGATGAAACGCACATCCACATCCCTGTTCCTGATGCTCCAAGTTTTATTGCATTGAATAAAAACACAGGTGAACTTGTTTGGGAAGATGCCTCTCCTGGTGAAAATATACTACATGGGCAGTGGTCAAACCCAGCTTATGGCGTTATCAAAGGCGTTCCACAGGTTATCATTCCAGGTGGTGATGGTTGGGTGTATGCCTTTGAACCTGAAACCGGCAACATCATCTGGAAGTTTGACTGCAACCCGAAAGACTCTGAATGGGAACTCGGTGGTCGTGGCACACGGAACAATATTATCTCAACCCCAGTCGTTCATGATGACAAAGTCTATCTCGCTGTTGGACAAGACCCTGAACACGGCGAAGGCGTAGGACACCTCTGGTGCATTGATGCCTCACAAACAGGCGATATTACCTCAACCGCTGTGGTCTGGCACTTTGGAAATGAACAGTTCAATCGCACAATGTCCACCGTTGCTATCCATGACGGACTTCTCTATATCTCCGACTTAAGCGGTTTCCTTTATTGCTTGGATGTTAAAACAGGCGACCTTTACTGGACGCATGATACCTTTGCTGCCATCTGGGGGTCGCCCTATGTAGTAGACGGTAAAGTCTACCTCGGTAATGAAGATGGCGATGTTGTCATTTTAAAAACAGGTAAAACCAAAGAAGTATTGAATGAAACCAATATGGGGAGTTCAGTTTATACTACGCCCGTGGCAAAGGATGGTGTGCTTTACATCGTAACCCGTAATCAGTTGATTGCAATTTCTGAATAGAATTCTGATTAACACCAGAGTCATTAGAAGAATTTTATGCAAAAAACCCTTTCTCAAAAAATAGAAAATGCGCGAACCGCACTTGATGCGCATGTGCGAAAAATTGTCAACTGGCACTTTAGTCCAGAAACTGGATGTCCCTTCTGGTTAGAATTCGCAGAAAACTTAGATTTTGATCCAAGAAAAGAGATCGGTGGATATGCCGATCTCAAATGCCTTGGACATTTCCAAGATGAATGGCTACGGGGTGGGCCGGTTCGACGCTGGGTACCGAAAGCGTATGCTGATCAACCGATTTATGTTTTTGAAACCGGCGGCTCCACAGGTGTGCCGAAATGTCGCATCAGTATCCGAGATTTCCATATTGATTACGAGTTGTTCAGTCAAACGTTATCCGACGAAAGTTTTCCACGCGGTAGCGATTGGCTGATGTTGGGTCCGACAGGACCGCGCCGATTACGGCTTGCGGTTGAACATCTCGCACAACATCGTGGCGGCATCTGTTTCCTTGTTGATCTTGACCCGCGTTGGGTAAATCAACTTGTCCGTTACGGAAAACATCAGGAATTGGACGCTTATAAGAGCCACGTCATCTCGCAAGCACTAAACGTCCTAAAAGCGCACGAAAACGTTCAATGTCTCTTTACCACACCGAAACTGCTTGAAGCGTTATGTGAAAAAATCTCCTTACAAAAGGTGGGGATTAAAGGCATCTTTTGTGGCGGCACTGAAATGGACGCACAATTTCACCGTTTTGCCAGGGAAGAACTCGTACCGGGAATTGATTTTGTGCCGACCTACGGTAATACTCTCATGGGATTAGCCACATGTAAACCCTTTGATCCTGCTGATAACTACGCGATAATTTATTATCCTCCACAACCGCGCGCTGTAATTGAGTTGGTTAATCCACAAAACCCTGATGAGCCAGTAGATTATGGCGAAACGGGACGCGTCATGCTCACAACATTGACAAAGGAATTTTTTGTCCCGAGATTTCTTGAGCGTGACGAAGCAGAGCGCGCTGAACCAATTCCAGAATATCCTTGGGATGGCGTTGAAAATCTCCGTCTGCTTTCTGAACTCCAAGAAAGTGTTGTTGTGGGTGTCTATTAAAGTCTCTTAATCAAAGGAGATAAACATGGAACAGATTCAAATTATTGAAATAGAAGATCCAGTATACGAAGAAGCCTATGCCGCCCATATCCAAAAAAATGGGGAAAAGTGGATCGGATGGATACCGGAAGTTCCTGAAGTGAAGTGTGAAGAAAACACACAAGAAGAATTGCTGAAAACACTTGCAAAAGAACTCCACAAAGCCTTAGAAGCGGAACAGGAAGCATGGGAAAAGCAGCTTGAAGAAAATGTGAAAGCAGGGCATCTTGATCATCTCTTAGAAAAAGCAGAAAAGAATTTCAAAGCCGGCAGATACTACAAGATAGAAGACCTCCAGAAATTACTGGAGAAGTAGTTTGTTACATGAATCATATTCTGAATGTAGATTTTTGGAGGTTTTGCACGAGACTGCCTCCAGAAATTCAGAGACGTGTTCCGCAGAAATTTCAACTGCTAAGACAAAATCCAAGACATCCTTCTCTTCGTTTCAAAAAAGTTGGGATTCTTTGGGCAATTCGAATCGGTAAGGGATACAGAGCTTTAGCACGAAAAAAGGAAAGGGTGTTCGACTGGTTTTGGATTGGAAAACACGATGAGTATATGAGGCGGATCCGAGAAAATTGAAGAATAGATATTTTATATCCATCTTCTTGAACGCGCTAAACCGATTCTCGAATATCCGTGGGATGGCGTTGAAAGCTTGTGCCTGCTTTCTGAATTGCAAGAAACCGTCGTAGTAGGTGTTTATTAACACTCTCTTATTCAAAGGAGATAAACATGGAACAGATTCAAATTATTGAAATAAAAGATACAGTATATGAAGAAACCTATGCTGCCCATATTCAGAAAAATGGGGCAAAGTGGATCGGATGGGTCCCAGAAGTTCCCGATGTAAAGTGTCAAGAAAACACACAGGAAGAATTGCTGAAAATGCTTGAAAAGAAACTGCATGAAGCCTTAGTCGCTGAGGATGAGGCGTGGGAAAAGCAGTTTGAGGAAGACGTGAAGGCTGGACATCTTGACACTCTTCGCGAGGAAGCTCTTGAGGATTTACGAGCAGGAAAATGTATTGATCTATAGGACTAACCGTAAATTTTGGGAGTATTATCATGCCCTTCCTGAAGAGATTCAAAAACGTGCAGATGAGAAGTTTGAACTGCTAAAGCGGGATTCAAAACATCCTTCCCTGCGATTGAAAAAGGTTGGACCAGATTGGGTTGTACGTATCAGCAAAGACTACCGGGCTTTGGCAACCGAAGAAGACAGAGTTTAGTTTGGTATTGGATCGGAAAACACGATGAGTATATGAGGCGTATCAGGGAAAGCTGACGTGGGAGTTTCTGATGTTTCCTTTTTTGGAACGCGCGAGCCGAAAATAAATGATGCCTGACACACATCCGAGAGAACTGGAAGTCTACCAGACTCAAAATGGCAAAGAACCTTTCACTGAATGGTTGGCATCAATTCGAGAGCAAAGGACACGAACCAGAATTAGAGATAGACTTGAACGGCTTGAAATCGGGAACTTTGGGGATTGCGGGGCTGTTGGTGGAGGTGTTTTTGAGATGCGCCTCCATTTCGGAGCAGGTTATCGTATCTATTTTGGTGAAGTTAATAACACGATTGTTCTTCTGCTCTGTGGTGGTGATAAATCATCGCAGGCACGGGATATTGAACGTGCCAAAACCTATTGGTTGGAATACAAGGAGGCAGACAGATGAAAAAATATCGCACATGGCACGAGGTCTTAGTTGAACAACTGACAAGTCGAGATGAAGCACTTGACTATCTCCAATTTGCCTTAGAAGAATACCAAGTAAATGGAGACAAACCATTTTTTTTACGAGCTCTCCGAACAGTTTTTGAAGCACAAGGTGAAATTGTGAAGAAAACAGGCGTTGTCCCTGAAACTCTCTCGGAAGTACTGTCCAGTGACGAGTCACCAAGCATTGACGCGCTCGTTACCATTCTCAATGCGTTTGGATGGCGACTCTCTATTGAACCGATAGCGGGCGCGTATCCCGATCTGGAAGTTTCAGGCAACAAAGAAGTAGACTTGAACGCGTCAACGGAAAAAATTGCAGAGTCCGTTGTTGAAGTACCACCATCTTGATGAGGAATCTTAAAATGCCAACAAATATTCAAAAAGTCTTTCGTTCACCCTACTCAGTCCCAAACGGTTTACAGGTTACAAACGATGGTTTGTGGATAGTAGACCAAATCACCGACAGAGTCGCTTTAGTTGAAATTGTTTGCGATCCAGAGTATCACGTGCCGAAACATATCCGTGACATACCGAGCGAATCCTCCAACACAAGCGGCATGGCGTTTGGTGGCGGCGTGTTGTGGTTAGCTGCAAACGGTCCTGGGGATCGGTGGCGTGCTGTCCGAGATACAGATGCCAAACCGGGTACGGGTGAGATTTTTCAAGTTGACCCAGCCACTGGTGAAACACTTGGTCGCTTTCCTGTTCCAGAAGGCGGCGGCACACACGGTGTCGAATATGACAACTACGATGAAGGGCATCTCTGGGTACAGACTCTTAAAAATCAGGAGATACACAAAGTTCGGATATCTGATTGGTCGATCCAACACACATTACCTTTACCCTACGGCAGAGCACACGGTACTGTGCGCGTTGAAGACGGACTGTGGGTAACCCACACCTCTGATCGGGTTATCGTCAAACTTGACCTTGAAGATGGAACAATCTTGGATAAGATTGAAGTATCAGAAGATTACCCTGAACCGCACGGTTTATCCATCTACGGTGATGATTTCCTCTATTGTGATGCATCTTCTGGGTGGGTTGCAAAAATCACAAGGTAATAAACATTCTCTCTTTTAGGAGGGCTTTGTAAGCCGATATTCTTGTAGTTCGCAAAGATTACAAGGTAGAATCATACCATCAAGGTTAACCTCTTTCCACGGTAAATAAGGTATAATCATACACTCTTGTGGGAGCGGTTTTCAACCGCGATATGGTCATTATGTGGCAACCTAACAAAAACAATGAAACACATCCCAATTTTACGCGCTGGACGTTCTTACAGAAGTTTGAAAACCGTCAGCGTTCCCCACATTAAAACAGGTGAAACTTTAGTTGAAGTCAGCCAAGCCAATACTGGTTTGATAGCCAAAGACCTCCGCGACTTGCCACTCCACAAGCAAACACTTGCACAACATTCTGTAAAAGAATTGATTTCAATGTGCAACGATGCTGCGCGCCTATTCACAACTGCTGACTTACCACTTGATAGTGGCACGCAATCACCGACAGATTATATCCAACAAGTTTCTGGAACAACAGGTTTACCTGAAACCCTTTGTCAGCAAAACATGGGAAAGATACAAGGTGTTTTGGAAAATATAGAAACGGTTCTGAACGGCTTGACACGCGGACTTGACCTGGATATCATAGACACAGGATGGGGTGTGCAAAGCGGTCGGACGTTGAGTTACGTTTGTGAAACGGATGCGCTTGGTGCAGTGCTGCCGAGTAATTCTCCTGGTGTCCACTCTCTGTGGATTCCTGCTGTCCCTTTAAAAGTACCACTGGTGCTTAAACCGGGGCGTGAGGAACCGTGGACTCCCTATCGGATAGCACAAGCTTTTATAGAAGCGGGTGTACCTCCAGAAACGTTCAGTTTTTACCCAACCGATTATCCCGGTGCTAACGAAATCCTTTTCCGTTGTGGCAGATCCATGCTGTTTGGTGGTGGTTCGACTGTAGCACCATGGTTAAATGACCCACGCGTGGAAATCCACGGACCGGGACGCAGCAAAATTATCATCCATGAAGGACAGAATGGGAACTGGGAAGACCATCTCAATCTCATCGTAGAATCGGTAGTAAAAAACGGTGGTAGGTCATGTATAAATGCTTCTGGCGTGTGGGTAACGGCACATGGCAATGATATTGCCGCAGCATTAGCAGAACGTTTGGCAAGTATTGAACCGAAACCACTTGACCATCCCGAAGCAGGAATTGCTGCGTGGGCAAATCCGAAGGCTGCACACAGTATCTCTGCACTGATTGACCGACATCTCAAACAACCCGGCGCGACTGAATTAACAACGGATGAACGGGTGATTGAATTAGATGGTTGCACATTCCTTAGACCGACGGTTATTTGGTGTGAAGACCCTGAACACCCCTTGGCAAACACGGAATTCCCATTTCCATTTGTGAGTGTCGTTGAAGTGCCAGCAGCACAATTAGTCGAATCCATTGGAGCGACATTAGTTGCCACCGTTATTACCGAAGATGTGGTACTAACCCAAGCACTCTTAACAACACCTCTTGTTGATCGACTAAATATAGGTGCGATCCCGACAAATCAGATTTCTTGGGATAGTCCGCATGAAGGAAATCTGTTCGAGCATCTCTATCGACAACGTGCATTTCAGCAGGGATGATTTCTATAAACTTCTTATCAATGCGTTGTATCTGTTGTATCAGTTTAACTTACCAAGGCAACGTAAGGATAAATAATCTGATTAAGGTTTTCTCAAAATTTGAAATCGACGGCATATTTGATCATGTCCGACAAAGACCTGATCGCGCAAAAATCAAAACGGAATGGATTTTAGAGACTATCAGTAATCCTGTCTATACAGAAATGCAAGTTGATGGTAGAATAACCCAAGTTGCTACCTATATCGCGAATGCTCTTGTAGGAGGGGTTTCTAACCCCGATTTAAAAAAGAAAGCATAAGTCTACAAGCTTGAAATCTTGTCCGTAGCAACTTAGGTTAGAATAAGAAATGGAGATTGATTTCCGAAAAAGGTAAGTTTCTCAGAGTGATTTTGCTGGAGGATGGCGAAACAGTTCATAACGCTTTTTTCGATAGGAATTTTAAAAGAAGACCACAATGAAAATAGAATATTTCCATGACACTGGCACAGCACTCATTGAATTTTCAACCCATCCTATTACCGAAACAAAAGAAATCAATGAAAACATATATATATAGACCTGGATTCTAAGGGAAATCTTGTTGCAATCACAATTGAACATGCCAACTTACAGGCGAATTTACCTGAATTGTTTTATGAGCAGATAGGTGCACCGGAATCACAACCACTATTGCATGAAAAGGCAAAACCTCCCATATAATATGACTAACAACCCTAATGTAATTCTCATATTCGCAGACGACCTTGGGCGTGGTATGCTAAGTTGTTATGGACAGCAACATTTTGAGACGCCCAATATCGACCGCCTTGCAAACGAAGGAATGCGATTCAATCACGCCTACGGTTGTGCGTTCTGCGCACCCTCCCGCGCAAGCATGTTGACCGGGATCCACGATTGCCATCAAGGCACATGGACATATACCAAGGCTGGAATCTACAAAAGCATAAGTACTGGTCAAATGATGCCAAGTGAAATTTCGGAGTTGATTCATACCACCGGGTTACAGGCGGGTGCCGACGATGTTTTCTTAGCTGAAGTCGCAGAGGAAGCGGATTATGTGACGGGACAGATCGGGAAACTTGAATGGGGTTTTGCCACAACAGCAGAACGTATTCGCCGCCACGGGTGGCAGTATCACTACGGTTATTATGACCACCAGCGTTGCCACGGATTTTATCCGCCTTTTCTCTTCGAAAATGGGGAATTGACGAACATTCAAGGCAATACCCATGCAGACTGCGCGAAGCACCCAAATACAGAATCCATTGAAAATATGGAGATTCGTAGGAATCGTCAAGGGAAAGCAGTGTATTCTCAGGACATTTTCAACGAAAAAATCATTGAATTCCTTCGCGCTCACAAGAATAACCCTTTCTTTCTCTATCACCCTTCTCAGCTGCCACACGGACCAATTGCAATACCTGACATCCATCCATCAGTGAAAGAATCTTCGGAATTGACGACGTATGAGAAAGAATACGCTTCCATGATCCTAAAACTGGATGAAACCGTTGGGATCATTTTGGATGAACTCCAACGGCTTGGAATCGATGATCGTACGATGATTGTCTTTTGCTCTGATAACGGTCACGAAGTGTATTACCGGCAAGAAGGGCGGACTTCTGGTCGTCAAAGGGATTTGGATAGGAACCCCTTTGACGAGATCACAACGAAATTCTATTCGGAGACAGGCGGAGACGTATTCAACGGAAACGACGGTATGGGAGGATTGAAGTTTTCAAGTTGGGAAGGCGGCACGCGAATCCCTTATCTTGTCCGTTTTCCCGGCACGATTACACCTGACCGCGTGTCAAATCACATGCTCGCTAACTACGATTTGATGCCGACCCTTGCCGATCTCATCGGCGTAGAATTGCCGCAAGCCAAAGACGGTGTGTCCTTCTTACCGACTTTGTTGGAACAGGATGATGCGCAACAGAACCATGACTGGATTGTATACGCCTCTCGACTTGGGCCCGCGTTAGTAACGTCTGATGGTTGGAAACTACGCTATATCAACAAAATGGATAGTTTCCAACTATACCATCTCCCTCACGACTACCGCGAAGAAAACGACATTTCTGCAGAACATCCCGACATTGTTTCCCAACTCAGTGAATGGCTATTGAATGCTTGTGATGGCGATTACCATAATGGCACACCACAAGCACATTTCGCTGCATATCCTGACAACAACTGACTGCTATAAAATACCACAATTGCTGACAGGGTCATGGAGTCAAATCAACCTACCTATAAGAAGCATTCAATTTCCAGTTTTGAGTACAGAAGTGTGAAACAACACCTCAAAAGCCGTTAAAAAGAGGCGCAATGAATCGCGCGACTACAAACGCACATGTTCACATGTTTTTAGGATGACGCTAATACAAACGGATTGCTGCTATAGTGAACTTTAGAATTAACAGGACATTTTGAGTTGTCCGAGGGAACTCCGGGGAATGCCAAAAGGCATTCATACCGTTGAT
>JAGWBU010000059.1:0-15556 GCA_021295735.1 Candidatus Poribacteria bacterium
GACGGTGGACGCTAAGCGAAAACCGCAGTCGCAAGGAAGCACAAGCCCCTACCTTTAGGTAGTGGGTACCTATGACGTGGGCAGAACTAATCGATTAACTAATGGTTAAGGAATGTATTTACTGACAAATTAAAATCGACAAGAGGATGACTCAAGACTGATAGATATAGTTGCTGTCCTCTGGCTCCTAAATGGGGAATTTGATGAACCAACAAAAGCCAATCCTGAATTATATTAACAATGCATGGCACGAATCTGCGGCAGTCAATCTACTTGATGTTACAAATCCAGCTACTGGTGAGGTTTTGACACAAGTCCCGTTGTCACCAGCTGATGAAGTGCATCAAGCTGCAGCTGTTGCCGCATCTGCCCTTGACGACTGGCGCCGCACCCCACCTGTCCAGCGTATTCAATACCTATTTAAATTAAAAAACCTTTTAGAAGAAAACATAGACGACATCGCACAAACTATTACGATGGAGTGTGGGAAGACACTTGCCGAAGCGAAAGGCGAAATGCGGCGCGCTATAGAAAACGTTGAGGTCGCATGCGGCATTCCTACGTTGATGCAAGGCACAAATTTGGAAGACATCGCTACCGGTATTGATGAATTTATGGTCCGTCAACCTGTCGGTGTCTGTGCGGTAATTGCCCCGTTCAATTTTCCTGGAATGATAACTTTCTGGTTTCTTCCGTATGCCATCGCTTGTGGGAATACCTACATTGTCAAACCATCTGAAAAAGTGCCGCTTACCATGCAGAAGATATTCCAACTCCTTGAACAGACAGGACTTCCGCAAGGTGTTGTCAATCTCGTTAACGGTGGGCAGGAGACTGTGAATGCAATCTTGGAACACCCTGAGATCCGTGCTATCAGTTTTGTTGGGTCGACTGCTACTGCGAAAGCGATCTATGCTAAAGCTGCCGCGAATGGAAAGCGTGTTCAGTGTCAAGGTGGCGCGAAAAATCCGTTGATTGTCTTACCAGATGCTGATCCGCAGTTTACTGTCAATGCTACTGCTGATAGTGCGTTTGGATGTGCTGGGCAGCGATGCCTCGCAGCATCCCTTGCTTTTGCTGTTGGAGGCGCACGGGATTGGTTTCCAAAAGCTATTAGCGACATTGCCACGGACAGAGTTGTAGGAAACGGATTAGAAGAAGGTGTGCAGATGGGACCCGTTATTACAGATGAAAGCAGGAAGCGAATTGAAGGAGTAATTCAGACAGGCATAGATGCCGGAGCAAGGGTTCTCGTTGATGGC
Organism: Candidatus Poribacteria bacterium; assembly: GCA_021295735.1. Lineage (GTDB taxonomy): Bacteria > Poribacteria > WGA-4E > WGA-4E > WGA-3G > MSPOR6. Next base: position 1,263 of record JAGWBU010000059.1, read on the forward strand.
AGATATCCTAATATCCATGGTGGTGAAAACGGCAATTTCATTCGCCCGACCGTTCTTGGTAATATTGACCCGGATGGTGAGATTGCACAGACCGAAATCTTCGGTCCTGTTTTGGGACTTATCCATGTTGAAACGATTGACGATGCGATTGCACTTATCAACAGTGGCAGTTATGGTAATATGGCGTGTCTTTTTACAAGCAGCGGTGCATCTGCGCGCAAGTTTCGTTATGAAGCACAGATAGGGAACATCGGTATTAACATCGGTGTCGCTGCACCAATGGCGTTCTTCCCATTTAGCGGTTGGAAAGACAGCTTCTTTGGAGATTTGCACGGGCAGAGCTGGGATGCTGTTGATTTCTTCACGCAGAAAAAGGTTGTTGTAGAGAGATGGAATTAGCACACAATAGAATGGTCAGCATTTACGTTTTGCATCATAACTTTGGAACCAACTAATACCATTTCTGAATGATGACTTTTCATTAACAAAAACGTGTTTGTAGTCGCGCAATTCATTGCCAAATCAACGCCAAATACGCGTATGGTATTTGTCGCCTCGGACATTCAACATACGGCAAATTCAAATCTCTATAATGCTATTTTATTTATCAGAATTGGTATAAAAATGAAAGCAAGATCAAGCACATCACTACTCATCTCATTTGCTTTACATCTCATCGTTGGCGTAATTGGCTTCTTTTTTTGGTTTAACGTAGCGCCGAGTCGACATGCAGACAATATTGATGCGATTTTCACTACTGTGGAAGAACCGAAAACGAAGCGGATAACACCACCAAAACGCCAGCAAATTCGTAAACAAACAGAGCAGAGTACGAATCAACCGAACATGAAGATATTAACAAGCAACCAGCCTGTAACACACCGAGGTGTTGTGTCTGCTGCTGAACCGACTGCGTTTGAACCTTTTGAAAAAGTCCATTTAGGTGAAGGTATCGCCCCTGGTCCCACTTCTATCAAACTCAAAGGTGTGCCCCGTATACAGAGAGGTGTTGAACGTCCTGTTAAGAAACAGCAGAAGGCTCCTGAACGTATTAAGAGTCGGTTGGTTAAGTTTATTGAGGCACAAGAGGGACCGCAACGAATTGTCTATTGTGTTGACCTGTCTGCCAGCATGCAGAACTTGGCAGATCGGAAACTTAAAAGGATTGTGGACACTATGCGAGATTCGCTGACGTTCCTTGAACCGCACGATAGTTTTAACATCGTTGCTTTTAGTACCGAATTAGTTGTCTATCAAGATAAGTTTGTGCCTGTGGCGGAAGATACAGTTGAAGTTTCCTCAGCGTATTTAGCAGACATTAAATCACATATTCGGACAAAAGGCACCGACCATGACATGCTTACAGTATTGACAGAGACTGCCAAATCAGCACCGACAATTGTTGTTCTTTTTAGCGATGGAATTCCGACGAGTATTACGACACCAGACCTTACGTTGGTAGGTGAACACGCAAAAGGTAACGGAAAGATTTTCGCGATGGGCATCGGCATGGCACCAAATTTTCCCGGTGCGGTGATGCTAAAGCAGCTAAGTATTGTTAGTAAGGGAGATTTTTGGCTTGTTGATAGATAAAGTGTCAAGTTAGAAATGTTCAGCCAAAAAGGAAAACTGCATGCAGGAAACCCGTTTTAAGCGTGCCGAAGAAATTTCTAAAGGTTTATTTCCACATCAAGTAGAAGGTATTGCATTTCTTTTGGGTCGCCGTCGTGCCCTTCTTGCCGATGATATGGGGTTAGGCAAAACTCGCCAGTCCATCATCGCAATGGTTGAGGCGGAACCGAAAGGCCCCTATCTTGTCATCTGTCCTGCCTCTATCAAACGTAATTGGGCACGCGAAATCGAAATCGTATTTCCAGATGCTGAACCAGCCATCGTTGGTCCTGCCCCACTCCCCTCCACAGATTATAGCGGTTGGGTTATCATCAATTATGAAATCCTCGGTAAAAATCTTGACAAACTGCTTGAATTTGACTGGAAGGGTGTTGTTTTTGACGAAGCTCACTACCTGAAAAATTATCAGAGTCAGCGGAGTCGTAACGGTGCTAAACTTGTTGAATCAATTGAGAATGATCCAGTAGTTCATGCCTTAACTGGCACCCCGATGACAAGTCGTCCCCGCGATCTTTTCCCCTTGTTGCAAATTCTGAACCATCCGCTTGGAAAGAGTTTTCTCAGTTTTGCTAAACGTTATTGTGAAGCATATCAGGGAGATTTCGGGTTAGTGGCAGATGGTGCCAGTAATCTTGAGGAGTTAACCGTACAACTACACGGTGTTATGCTGCGCCGTACAAAAGATGAGGTGTTAGACCTTCCACCTAAAGTACGAACATGGATGGACGTTGAAATGCACCCTTTTGCAATCCAGCACTACAATCGATTAGTACAAGAATTCTTATCTAAATTTGAGACTCCAGAAGCCATTGGTGGATTACCAGAATCTCTTGGTCTATCAGCAGAATCCCGCGAAGAATTAGATGAATCAATAGATACTACGGATTTAGGAACTGGCATGGGTAGGATAACCCAAGTGCGCCGAGCAATCGCGTTTGTTAAGTGCCGCCACACTATTAAATTTGTGGAAAATGCTTTGGAACAGGGTGAAAAGGTAATTATCTTCACATCGTTCCTCAATACGATGCAACGTTTCCGACAGCATTTCAAGGATAGAGCGGTTTATGTATCTGGTGAAGTGCCAGCGAACCAAAGACAGGACAGAGTTGATCGGTTTCAAAACGATGATAACATCAGATTATTTGTAGCCAACATGCACATCGCAGGAGTCGGTATAAATCTGACTGCTGCACGGCAGGTTGTGTTCAACGACTTGGATTGGGTTCCTGCTAACCATTGGCAAGCGGAGGATCGCGCTTACCGCATCGGGCAAACCGGGACTGTCAACGTTACCTATATGATTGCGAATGGCACGGTAGATTCGTTTGTTAAGACAGTGTTAGAAACAAAAGCGGCATTGATGGACGCTATCGTTGAAGGCTCAATTATGGTGCCGGGTGGAGAGGCTGCGCTTCAGTTGGATGTTCTTAGTGAACTCAAACGAATGATGAATGCGTTGTCTGTTCAACCCAATAAAATTGAGGAATCCAATATCCATGACGTGCTTCAAAAAGCAGGTGATGTATATCTTGAAGAGAACACCTCACATTTACAAGAAGCAACCCGTAAGCAACTCCGTCCGTATTCTGAAGAAGCCATCCGTGTTTTAGCGCAAGTGCTCTCCGGTCCACAACGAACCGTATATCATGCCGAAAGTTCATCACAAAAGGGTAAGTTTTACACGTTGGAGGTAGTCGGAGCAGATATAACGTGTGATTGTCCCGGATTCACCCATCGTGGTAGCTGCCGACATGTCCGCCCACTTAAATCTGCGCTTGTTGCTGGAAAACCTTTGCCAAAAGGTTATAAGGAAGTTTCATCTTAGATGGATTTATGAATGTTTTTCAGTCGTTACGAGTTTTTGTCTGAATCTTGGATTTACATTGATAATGTGGATTAGGTAGTGTCGCGAGCTGGAGCTCGCTCCTACAGAATGTCCGAGGCGACAAATACCATAAGCGTATTTGGCAATGAATTGCGGGCCTACGAACATGTTTGTTCTTAGGAGTCAGTCTGGTGCGGTAATGAAACCGTACCATAGGCGTCAATTTAGGGGATAATTCCCGTCAAACCTTGTAGGGCCAAATCAACACCAAATGCGCTTTTTGGTATTTGGCGGGGTCTCTGTGTCCCGCCATTGCTGATGTATTCAAACAACAAGCGGGCACCAAATCAAGAAATCAACGGTATGAACGACATTTAGTCATTCACCGGGTCCGAATGCCTTTTGGCATTCCCCGGACCCCGCCCTACAGTGGAAAACGCCGCGTAATCATTGCAAATTGAACCTTTGTAGCCAAATATTTACACACCCCTCATGTGAACACAATTTGTAATTTTGATGTATTTATGCTACAATAGCATTATCATAAATCAAGGAGGCTAAAAATGGCAAAGATTAATACACTTGTTTTTGCAGGTGGCGCAATTCATAATTGGAAAGGCTGCAGCGAAGAAATTGTGAAATCACTCTCACAGCGAGATGAATTTGAAATTACTACAGTTGAGGACGATCTCGACGCTCTGGTATCGCCGAACTTAGATCCGTACGACCTCATCGTTTTCTATTATACGGTCGGTGAAATTTCGGATGCCCAGAAAAATGGGTTGCTAAACTATGTCGCTTCAGGAAAAGGTTATGTCGGCATACATTCAGCTGCCGATTCTTTCCGCGGATGCCCAGAATATCGTTCAATGGTCGGTGGATACTTTACAACACATCCACGTTATCGTGACTATCAGGTCAGTATTGTGGATAATGAACACGAAATCACGCAGGGTCTTGACGAATTCGTCGTGACAGATGAACAGTATATTCTCGATTATGACCCGCGTAATCATGTGCTTGCTTCAGCATTGTGGAAAGGCGAAGCGATGCCTGTTGCTTGGACTAAGAATTGGGGTGAAGGTAAAGTTTTCTATCTTGCACTCGGACACGACCCAGCAGCATGTCAGCATGAGAAGTTCAGTACTCTTCTTCAGCGTGGTGCGCTTTGGGCAGGTGCTAACGGTGGAGAATAAATATTGTTATCTCCACAAGTCTCAGTCTATCTAATTAAAAACCTGTTAGCAAAATAGATGTATAGGCGGTTCATATCCGTCTATACATTATGCAAATACCAGCGAAAACTCAGCAGTGCTTCCTAATATGAACGTGAGTTTGATAATATAATTCAATAATCACTGTAGGTTGGGTAGAACGGGATATACAATAAAATCCGACATAAAAGCGTGATTTATTTTCCATTTAATGCCGAAATTCCAGAGAAGTGAGTGAAACCCAACTCTTAATTACTTCCAAGACGGTTGCATTGTTGGGTTTCGCTTCGCTCTACCCAACGGACATCTACACATAATATCACAAATACCCAGCAGTGCTTCCAAATACAAGATGAAGCAGAAAATCACCGATATTCAGTCACATAGTCAATTTCCTTCACACTACCAACTCTTTTTAGACAACAAACCTTTTGTCATAATACCCACTAATCTTGTTGAAAAATTAGGTCTGCGGATCGGTTTAGAAATTGAATCGCAGACTATTGAAAAGCTTATCGCAGCAGACGAAGCGATGCGTGCCAAAAATTATGCACTCGGTTTACTACGTGAGAACATTTACAGCAAAACCCAAATGACGCAGCAGCTTGAACGAGAAGGGTTTAGAGAACAAACAATAAATATAATCATCACGGAATTGATTAATTCAGGGCATATTCGAGACCGGCTATTCGCTGAGAAATGGATACAACGGCGGCAGAAGTCAAATCCCCGCGGACGAACGGTGCTAAAACAGGAACTCATTGACAAAGGGGTTGACCCACAGACAGCGGAACAGGTTTTAACTGAAGTTAAGACTGAGGACGAGGCAAGGTCAGCACTGCAAATTGCCCAAAAACGTGTGAAACATTATAAACGTTTGCCAATTCATGTGGCAAAACGGAGATTACACGGTTTTCTGGCACGCCGTGGGTTTGAATCAGAAATTATCTTACAAGTGATTGAAAATGTTTTATAATTCGCAATTGAACAATATGCAATTATTTTGCCTTGACTTCTTGCGTAAAAATAAACTATAATTGGGTTTATACGGGAGCGGGTTAAAATATGACATCAGATGAAATCAGAGCAAGTTTTTTAGAATATTTCCAAAAAAAAGGACACACAGTTGTCCCGAGTGCTTCGTTAATTCCTGTTGATGATCCAACGTTGTTGTTTACAAATGCGGGTATGAATCAATTCAAGGATGTCTTCCTTGGAATTGGACAACGGGAATATACAAGAGCGGTAGACACACAGAAATGTCTGCGAGTCAGTGGGAAACACAACGACCTGGAAGAGGTAGGACATTCACCGAGTCACCACACGTTCTTTGAGATGCTCGGAAATTGGTCATTCGGAGATTACTATAAACAGGAAGCTATTGCATTCGCATGGGAATTAGCAACGGAGTTGTGGAAAATTCCGGCAGAGCTGCTCTGGGCAACGGTGTACATTGAAGACGATGATGCAGAAAAACTTTGGCTTCAAGAGACTAACCTGCCGCTTGACCGTATTCGCCGTTGTGATAAAGACAACTTTTGGGAAATGGGTGAGACCGGTCCCTGTGGTCCGTGTAGTGAACTTTTTATTGATTTAGGGGTTGAAGCATTTCCTGAAACTGCAAACGACCCCGACGCTGGTCCTAACACAAGTGATAGATTCTTAGAATTTTGGAATCTGGTTTTTATTCAATACAATCGGGACCAGGATGGGACACTTGAACCTCTTCCTGCTACTCACGTAGATACGGGCATGGGGTTTGAGAGAATCGCCTCAATACTACAAGGAGTTGATTCAAACTACAAGACAGACTTGTTTACGCCGCTTCTGGATACGATTTCGGATATGACTGAGACTGCCTACTCACACGACATCAGTGGGCTACCACACCGCGTAATCGCTGACCATATCCGATGTTTAACGTTCGCCATTGGAGATGGCGTAATGCCGTCTAACGATGGACGGGGATATGTCATCCGTCGAATTCTGCGGCGCGCTGTGTTATATGGCAAAAAATTGGAGATGGACGAACCGTTCATTTATCGCCTTGTTGATAAAGTCGTTGCGTTGCTTGGTGATGTTTTTCCAGATGTTTTGCCACGACAGGAGTTTATCACACGCACTATTCAGGCTGAGGAGAATCGTTTTCATCAAACACTTGCACGCGGGTTAGAGATGCTTGGACAGTCAATTGACACACTCAAAGCGGAAGGTGAAACCCAACTTGATGGCAAACGTGCATTTGAGTTATATGATACATTCGGATTTCCACTTGATCTAACACAACTTTTGACGCGCGAAGAAGGTTTCACTGTTGATGAAGTCGGTTTTGAAGGCAGCATGGCCGAACAACGCGCACGCGGGCGCGCTGCATGGCAAGCAACAGGTAGTGGTGCGAAAGACGATGAAATCGCTGTTTACGCAGAAGTGCTTAAAGAGACTGGTAGCACAGGATTCGTTGGGTATACTGAACACACCGTTGATGCAGAAATTGTAGCACTGATTGCAGGAACAGAATCTGTTGCAAGAGCAAAGCAAGATGATGAGGTATCAGTCTTACTCAATCGTACACCATTTTACGGCGAATCAGGGGGACAGATTGGCGATGTGGGGACACTTGAAAGCGATGGAGCGAAACTTGCTGTGCTTGACACGATAAAACCTTCTCCTGATCTGTTCGTGCATAAGTGCAAAGTCATTGAAGGTGAGATTACGCCTTTTACCAAAGTTAAGGCACAAATTGACAGCGCACGTCGTAGTTCTATAGCAGTGAGCCACACCGCAACCCATCTGCTTCATAGTGGATTGCGAAACATTCTCGGAACGCATGTTGCACAAGCAGGATCACTCGTTCAAGCAGGAAGATTACGATTTGATTTTAACCATTATGAAGCCGTTTCATCGGCGCAACTGCGTGAAATTGAAACATACATCAACGAGAAGATTCGTCAAAATGACACGCTTGACATTAGCGAAATGCCGTTGGATCAAGCAAAAGAAAAGGGTGCTTTAGCCTTCTTCGGTGATAAATATGGTGATATTGTGCGTGTGGTGCAAGCAGGTGAATATAGCGTAGAATTATGTGGTGGCACACACGTTGAAGCAACGGGAGAATTAGGTTACGTCAAATTGATGAGTGAAAGTAGTATCGCCGCAGGTGTGCGTCGTGTTGAAGCGCTCACTGGCAGTGCTGCTGTTACAACTATTCAGGATGACGAGGAACTGCTTGCAGATGTTGCCAATTTGCTGAAAACGCCAAAAACCGGTTTGTCTGAAAGAATTGAACAACTGCTTCAGGAACAACGAGAATTGGAACAGCAAATTCAAAAACTGAAAAGCCAGAACGCACTCTCGAACATTGATACATTAGTTGATGGTGCTACGCTTGTTGAAGGTGTGAAGGTTGTCGCTTCACGGATAGACAAAACTGAGAGAGATAGTTTGCGGCAGATGGTGGACGCGCTTAAAAATCAACTGAAATCTGGTGTTGTTGCCCTCGCTTCAGTTACAGGAAATGACGCAGCCTTTATTGTTGGTGTAACATCTGATCTTGTAACAGATAGCGGTTTGCATGCTGGCAAACTCATACAAGCGATAACCGAAATTGCTGATGGGCGCGGCGGTGGTCGTCCGGAATTGGCACAAGGCGGCGGTCGAAACCTTGGTAAAGTAGACGCAGCGATTGCTGCGACTACTCAAATTATTGAAAACCAACTACAACAGTAATATGAACTTGCGTTTGAAATTGGTTCATCTTTGTAACCATTTTGCGAACGCGTAAGAATAGGGAAGATAAAACACATGGAATGGAGTTTTATTGTTTCAATTTTTTGGAAATGCAGTCTTGGTGTAGCGCTAATTGCTTTAACTATTTTAATTGGCTATTTATGTGCAACACTCGGTAGTTTAAGAAATTCTCTAAGTAGTATTCAGAACACGCTTAATTCTACAGAAAACCTCGTCAATCAAGAAGTTGGAATACTCATAACAGACGTTAGTCAAACTGTGAAAGAGATCAACAAAGAGTTGCCTCAACTGCTACAAAATATCAACGGTGTTACAGCATCAATACAGCAGATTAGCGAAAATGAGGTGCAACCTACTTTACATAACGTGCAAGAATTGACGGAAACGTTGAATCAAAGTGTGCAGGAACTTGAGTTACTTGTAGAAAAAGTATCTACTTTTTCAGGTCAAACCATTGAACAAGCAGCGTATTTCCGTAATCAAGTCGCGGTCTCACTTGCAGATATTGTGAGCATGTGGCATGGGTTAAAAGCAGGCTGGGACAGACTTTATAAATCATCTCATTCAAATGGCGCAACTCAACCTAATGCTGAAAACAATGAATCTCAACCGACTGTAGAATCTGTACAAAATGACGAAGCGGAAACGGAAACTTCGATGGATCAATCTGAAGTCGTTGTTGAGTAGTAAATTTGGGGCACTTTTGGAAATTAACTGTTTCATTAGAATGTTGCTCAACATGCATGTCGGTAAAAAATTGAAAAAAGATTGACGAATATCCACTTAATTGAAAAGAAATATCTGAAATAAACGTATATACTAAAGGAATGAACAATTTCATCCTAACGTGGTAAGTCAACATTATATTAACGACTTACACTTATATATAGAAAGGATAAACTCATGAGTAACGATGGACGTAACAATGGATTGACAATGATTTTTGCTTTTTGCACCGGTTTTTTGACAGGTGCGGTAATTAGTCTACTCTATGCGCCAGCACCTGGTAAAGAGACTCGACAGAAAATCCGAGATACTTCTGCTCAGGCAAAAGATAAGACACTGGAATTCGCTCAACATGCTGGTGATGCAGCAAAAGAAAATGTGCAGCACATAGTGGATCAAGGGAAGGAAAGTGTACAAGGACTCGTTGAAGTCGGCAAAGAACGTGTTAAAGATGCAACGAGTCAGGTAAAATCCGCAGTTGAAACTGGAAAAAAAGTTTCTTCCGAAGTGCGAAGTAAAATCACTGATACGATTCCTGGACTTAACAATGATAAGAAATCTGGTAAGAAATCAACTGAAGAAGCATAATATGCACATTTCTGAAGTTGTAGATACCACTTTTACTTGTCTGTAGCGGAATTTCTAACACACTATTACATTCATTTCAACGGTATGGAAGTTGAAAAATTAAGAACTCTCCTTGAGAAGGTCAAAAGTGGGGAGATTGAGGTCAGTGATGCACTTCAATCTCTCCGCACCCTCCCTTTTGAAGACCTCGGTTTTTCTAAAATTGACCACCATAGACAACTTCGGACCGGTTTTCCTGAAGTCATCTTCTGTGAAGGGAAAACTGATGCCCAAGTTGCGAAAATCAGCGAACATATCCTCAATGCTGGACACCCACTTCTGGCAACGCGCGCTACACCCTCAATGTCCGAAGCAGTCAAAGCACTCCATCCCGAAGCACGTTATAACGAACTCGGACGAACAATTTCAGTTTTGCAATCTGATGTAGAAGGTAAGACGGGAGTTTTGATTATTTCTGCTGGCACTTCTGATTTACCTGTAGCTGAAGAAGCTGCTGAAACCGCATATATGATGGGCAATTCACCTGAACGTCTTTATGACGTTGGGGTCGCCGGATTACATAGACTAATAAGTAATCACGAAAAACTTCTGAATGCGCGTGTTATTGTCGTAGTTGCAGGTATGGAAGGGGCATTACCGAGCGTTGTTGGTGGTTTAGTTAATTGTCCTGTCATCGCTGTGCCAACAAGCGTTGGATACGGTGCCAGTTTCGGCGGACTCGCGGCGCTGCTTGGTATGCTAAACAGTTGTGCCTCTGGTGTTACTGTTGTCAACATTGATAACGGGTTTGGTGCTGGCTATAGTGCTGCGCTTATTAATCGGTTGTCATAATCCAATGCTTTCTTCCTGTGAATCAACGCTGAATGCGCTTATGGCATTCAGCGGGAGCGAGCTCCAGCCCGCGACTTTTATTTATTAACGCACTGTACATGATGTTTCACATCAATTAGTGAATGGGAACACAATGAAACAAATCCCAAACAGAGGACATCGTCAATTACGAAAAGGCAGATACTCATTACCCGGGGCTTACTATTTCCTGACTTTATCCATTATTAACAAAGAACCTATTCTTGCAAATGCCGAGATTGCGGATACTATTTTTGAATCTTTTGAATGGTTAGAATCTAATGAGCGTCTCAGATGTTTTTGTGTTATTGTGATGCCTAACCATATCCATGCTGTCATCCAATTAAGAAGCGAACAAACCTTATCCAGACTCATGCAATCGTTCAAAAGTTTCACAGCGAAGCAGATTAACACACAATTAGGACGAAGCGGATCTGTCTGGCAAGAGACTTATTATGAACATGGAATAAGACGAAATGGATCGTTGAATGAAACCATTCGATATTGTTATGAAAATCCTGTGAGGAAGGGATTAGTAAAGGAAGCACAGGAGTATCCGTATTGGAGATGTAAGTTCAGGATGGAATGATGGGAGTCGCGAGCTGGAGCTCGCTCCTACAGGAAGACGGAAAGAGGTCGCGAGCTGGAGGTTGTTCTTACAAGAAAAAGACGGAAGAGGTCGCGAGCTGGAGGTTGTTCCTACAAGAAAAAGACGGAAGAGGTCGCGAGCTGGAGCTCGCTCCTACAGGAAGAGCATATAAACAAAACTTGACCAAAAACTGAATATTTGATATAATACACCTATAAGCAAAAACTCAGGAGATAAGAATTGAATCAGCAAGCACCTATTGAAGAACAGATAGATCTCCCATTTTTAGAATCGCTACGGATAAGTTTCCAAAGCCTAAAAATCCGTTTTGGTCGTTCTGTTATTACGACAGCCGGTATCACGCTTGGCATCGCTTTTCTCGTTTCCGTTTGGACAAATAACGAAATAGAATTTGCACTTCAGGAGAGCGGGCGAAGTTCAGCGATTACTAATCTGGATGAGGTATCTGACCAGGGGATTTCAACTAAAGATGTCTGGCTTATTATTATGTCTTTAATTGTCTGTGTAGTTGGAATTGCCAACTCTATGCTGATGGCAGTGACAGAGCGGTTCCGTGAAATCGGCACGATGAAATGTCTCGGCGCGCTGGACGGGTTTGTCGTACGGCTATTTTTATTGGAGTCGGGTTTCCAAGGATTTGCTGGCGCACTCATTGGTGCACTGATTGGCATGCTGGGTGCTGTCATTTTAGGCTTGAAAAACTACGGGCTTGATCTGTTCTTTTATTTCCCATTGTTGCCTGCGCGTCCAGAAAACGGACCATTCCAACTTGGCGTGTTGTTGCTGATTCTATTTGGATGTGTGCTTGGAATGATTTTGGCTGTTATCGGGTCATCGTTTCCTGCATGGCGTGCAGCGAAATTGCCACCTGCTGAAGCAATGCGGACTGAGGTTTAATCTCATCAAAAACATTCAGTATCGGGCTTATAAAGCCCTCCTACAGGAAGAAGGAAGAGGAGCTGAATGTAAGAGGCGCAATGAATTGCGCGACTACAAACGCTGTAAATAGAAGAAATATAGATATTCTAAATTTATTACATAATCGCAATTGTAGTTTGGGAACAGACAGAAGGAATTACTATGCCGGATATTGTTGTAAAAACTGAGGATGTCGTAAAAGAATACCGAATGGGTTCAAATGTTCTTCGTGCTTTGGACGGTATCAATATTGAAATTCAACGCGGAGAATATATCTCATTGATGGGACCTTCTGGTTCCGGTAAATCAACCTTGTTTAACATGATCGGTGCGCTTGACCGACCAACTGAGGGACAAGTGTACATTGATGGACAGAATATGTCGCACCTTTCACAACGGCAGATCGCAGCATTTCGGTGTCACCGTGTTGGCTATATCTTTCAGAGTTACAACTTATTGAACGTTCGCACCGCACACGGCAATGTAACGTTGCCAATGATTTTTGCTGGTATCCCCGATAAACAACGGAATGAAAAAGCTGAAAAACTGTTAGATAAGGTTGGTTTAGGCGATAGGATGTATCACCTTCCCGATGAACTCTCTGGCGGTCAGCGTCAACGTGTTGCCATTGCCAGAGCACTTGCAAATGACCCCAGCATTATCCTTGCTGACGAACCCACGGCAAACCTTGATACGATTACGGGACGCGAGATTATTGACCTTATCAAGCAATTGAATACAGAACAGGGTGTGACCGTGATTTCAGCAACACACGACTTGAAAATGCTTGATGTCTCTGACCGCATTGTGGATATACGCGACGGACTTGTGGAACGGATTCGGAACCGTGATGAGATTGAAATTGAAGTTGGAGAAGTTGGTGGTCACGAGTAGACTTTTTCCTCTTACTACAAGATTTCAGACAAAAGAACAGGACGATTTCCACGCAGCGATTTTAATGCGGCATAACCCATCACAATAGGGGCGCGACCATCAATACCTGTAACTGGTGGTTGTGTGTTTTCCTTAATACATCTTATAAACGCATGCAACTCCGATAGATACGCTTCCTTATAGCGTTCAACAAAAAAATATAGTGGCGATGCAGCGCTACTCCCTTCACTCCCGCTGAAAGTTACTGTATTTGTCAGCGGATTTCCAGCTACAACCATTCCCTTTGAGCCGAAAACTTCTACACGCTGGTCATAGCCATAGATAGCCTCTCTGCTGTTATCAATTGTCGCGAGCACTCCGTTTTGGAAGCGCAGCGTAATTACTGCGGTATCAATGTCTCCTGCCTCACCGATCTTTGGATCAACACGTACGTCTCCTACGGCATAAACTTCAACCACTTCGTCATCAATGAGATACCGCGCCATATCAAAATCGTGGATCGTCATGTCAAGGAAAATCCCACCCGAAAGCTTGACATATTCTATCGGCGGAGGGGCTGGGTCACGGCTTGTGATGCGCAAAATGTGCGGTTCACCTATCTCACCAGAGGTGACTGCCTCGCGCACCCGCATGAAGTTCGTATCAAACCTGCGATTAAAACCGACCTGAAATTTTACCTCTGCTTTTTCAACAATCGTTAACGTTTCGTCAATCTGTTTCAAATCTAAGGCAATCGGTTTTTCGCAAAAGATATGTTTTCCTGCCTCGGCTGCAGCTTGGCATATTTCAACGTGTGTATCCGTTGAAGAGGCAACAATAACCGCATCAATCTGTGAATTGCTTAAAAGGGTTGGATAATCGGAAGTTATCTGAGGAATGTTGAACTGTTCAGTAAGGGTTTGTGCCGTTTCGGTGTCTAAACTGCAAATCGCTATGAGTTCTGCATCGGGTATATTTTGGGAGAGGTGTTGAATGTGGAGTTTGCCGATGCGTCCCGTGCCGATTACACCGACACCGATTTTTGGAGGTTTGTTCATGGGAATTTGTCTGAACCAGGATTTACAGGATTACAAGATTTTCAGGATTAGAAATGTGAATCTTTATACCATTTCTATACGTTTTGATTGCATAATTTTGTAGGTCGGGTAGAGCGGACGCGAAACCCATAAGCGTCAACTTAAGAAAAAAATGTTGGGTTTTCTCTTGTGGGAGGGCTTTCTAAGCCCGATTTTGTGAGACCCAAGCCGTTAAATCGGGGTTGAAAACCCGACAAATGCCAAAAAGCGCATTT
>JAGWBU010000059.1:15733-16815 GCA_021295735.1 Candidatus Poribacteria bacterium
CTTTTAGTTTGTGCCTTATGAGACGCAAACTAAAAGGTTGCGCTACAGAAGTGTCCCATTAATTATAGGTTTTACTATAAATTCTATTTCAATATCATACTGAACTTAACGCGTTGTTTTGAGATGACCCCATGTCGTTGTTGCTTTTCCAGCAGGTTCAACGGGGGTAGCTACATCAGCCTGTTGTGAGATAAAGTCAATCATCTCAATGAGTATTTGACCGCGAGGGAGGGTTCCGTTGTTTCCCTCCTGCATACAAATACCAACACGACCACTGCTATTGTTCAACTTGATGATACCCGGGTCAAAGAATCCGGCACCGTTATCTCCAAAAGCGGCTTCAACGCTCCAGGGATCAACAATCTGATCACTTTTGAACGGTCGGTTAGAGGTATAATCTACCAATGAAGGTGTGTATTTTTTTCCCACGTCAGTCGGTGTAATCTGCGTTCCATCACCCCACATATCAGCATTGATATTGATTATGGTCTTCAACCCATTCTCGCCGTTTGCACCACCACCTTCAGTAACATAGAAGATGTAATCACAACAATTCAGAATGATATTGCCGCCGTAGAGGAACCTTTCAGCAATAGAATCGTCAACTTGCGAATTTCCTGGGGTGTAAAGCGTTGTTGGGAACCATCCAAAAATGATGAGAATGTCTGCCACACCATCGTCAATACGTTCTTCCGCCCAGGGACCGATTTCTGCATCAGTTTTATAAACAACTTCGCCAACAGAAGGTACGTCATTTTTCAGGTTGTCAAAGACAATAGCACGTTGGATATCAGCATTGTCTTTCGAAATCCATCCCACGCCTTCGCTAAAAATCGCAACATCACCGAGCGCTGCCCAACTTGATGCCGTAACAGTAAAGGCAAACAGGATAATAAATAAGATTAACAATTGTCTCATTTTCATTTTTTTCTCCTTTTAGATTTGACTCAATTGATCAATGATCTGTAGGGATGTGCCGTTTGTTACGTCCCTACAGATACAAGGTCATAGGTACCCACTACCTAAAGGTAGGGGCTTGTGCTTCCTCGCGACTGCGGTTTTCGCTTAGCGTCCACCGTCTT
>JAGWBU010000059.1:16988-29384 GCA_021295735.1 Candidatus Poribacteria bacterium
TTTATAGATTTAGTTATAGCGATGGGTTTTATTCCGCTTTCGCTGGACATTTTGTGATGTCCATCACATTGTTAGCCGTCTACATTCCACAAGCTAAAGCATGGGGATTTGACGGGGGAGTGTTAAAAATCAGATTTGATATGTGCCCACGTGGTAGTAACTTTTTCATTGGGATCGACTGCTGCTGCACCGAGAGCGTCAGCCAAATAATTATCAATCATTTCGGCGAAGACCTCACCCCGTGGAAGTCCGTCATTACCAGATATTTGATAAGCGATGCCGATTCGCCCATCGGTTTTTGTGTCGTGAACAATGACTGGATCCAGGAGTCCGGCACCATTATCCCCGAAAACAACCTCAACTTCCCATGGATCAACAATCTGAGCTGCCTTGAATGTACGTGCTGAGGTAAAAGCAGCAAGACTGGGTGTATATTTCTTACCGTCGTCTGTTGGTTTGATGGCGGTACCATCTGCCCACATGTCGGCATTGATGTCCATCATATTTTTCAAGCCTTGTTCGCCGTTGGTACCAGCACCATGCACCACGTAAAAGATATAATCCGCCGTGTTCAGGAAGATATTTCCGCCTTCAAGGAATGTCTCGGCCACAGAATCGTCAGGTTTCCCATTACCGGGTGGATAGAGTGTCGCTGGAAAGTCACCAAAGGTAACGATAATATCCGCTTGACCGTTGTCGGTGTGGTCTTCTGCCCATGACTCAATTTCTTTTTCGGTTAATGTGACAACCTTTTTGGGCTTCTTGAGAAGTTCAGCCAATTCTTCTCCTTCTCTTACTGCGGCGGGTTGTCCCATCCAGCCGGCTCGTTCAGTATAGATTGCAACTTCTCCGAGGGGCGCGGCTACGCTTATAGTCGGGGTTATGGCTATCGCAACAAAATACCCGACGGCGAATGCCGTAAAAATAATCAATTTTTTCATGAAAATCTCCTTTATGAAAGTTTACGGTAAAGTTCCTAAAACTACATTAGGAATCCTCACGCGTTGTGTTACTAAATATTAGGTGAGAGTATCCCACCTTCTTCAAATAAAATAGCCCACACATTCTCCATGTTAGATGGAGAGCGTACGGGCGCGATGAAATATTGAGGGTTACTACCGATTTTTACTTGTTCGTTAACCTGTATATTATTACAAGTGTTAATGTGTTGAGGGGGAGGCACTAACTTAAAGTTAACAGGGCGCATAGTAGACGAAGACATAGAAAGGATAGAGACAAACCAACTGTAGAGTTGACTTATTCTAATTGAGGTCGGTTTTTCAACATTGGGGTTGATATTAGTATTTTGCATTTTTGTAATGTTTGAGAATCTGTCTTAATACCGATCAGACATCAATTACCCTTCTGGTTGCCTATAGTGAATAAAACCTTATTTAAAATTTCTCATCACGCTAATTTCGTGAACTTGTTGCGATTATACAAAGCTTTAAAAAAAATGTCAAGAAAATATTTGCCATCTTAAAAAAATTGGAAATTTTGGAAAAAAAGAGAGGACATTCAGCAGAGGTGGATTTAGGGCAGATCAGGTTTTCTTAACAGGTATTCAAGCGGTGATTGACCTGTCAGAGTCAGTAGAAATTCAACTAAATCATTTGCTTCTTGTTCAGTGAGGTTGAGCGGTTCAAGTGTGCCTTCACGCATGCCGACAAATCCTGATGGAACGCCACCTGCATTGTTAAAGTCAATGATAGAATTTAATGTTGGAAACTCACCTGTATGGAAGTACGGGGCAGTGAGCGCGACATTTCGGAGTGTTGGTGTTTTAAACTGTCCTTGATGTCGTTGTGTCGGTTCCAAGAAATTCAGTATTCTTTGGGGAATTTCTGGCGCATCGCTATAGGGACCACCACCATTAAACGGGTTGTCTAAGAGTTGCTTAATGCCATCATACCTTCCCGTGTCTTCTGGAAGTTTGCCTTGTGGAACACCAAGATTATGAAATTCATTGTCTGTGAAGTTAGGGTTATCGTGGCAGAGAATACAAACCCCTTTTCCGATAAAGATCTTTAAGCCACGTTTAGCTTCAATTCCGATCACATCCAAATCACCTGCTACATATTGATCGAACGGCGCATTACGACTAATCAAGAGTCGTTCGTAAGCCTCTATTGCCTTACCAATATTTGCAAAAACAGTATTAACTGCTATCTTGTCCTTTTCGGTCATATTGTCAAACTGAACATCACCCGGTTTGCCCTCAAGTGGAAAGCGGGTAGTATCTGCCAAATTAGGTAATGGATCAAATACCGCTTCATAATCGTCTTGATACAGACGTTTAATGAGGTGTGCATACTGAAGACGCGTGCCTGCTTGTTCTGTCTCACCTTCAAGAGCAAATAGCGCTTGCGACCAAAGTGTATCCGCTCTGCCATCCCAAAACTGCCATTTGTTGTAGGCAACATTAAGCAGTGTTGGTGCGTTTCTCGTGCCTCTCCCGACCCCTAATGAAGTCGCTTCAACGTCTGCGAATCCGTAAAAAGGTGAGTGACAAGTTGCACATGCAACGGTGCCATCTTTTGAAAAACGTTCATCAAAGAAAAACATCTGTCCTAATCGTGCGGCATCAGGATTGTCGGCAACACGATTTGTAGGATTTGGTGGAGGTGTGGCGGGTAGAGGAGATAAACGTTGAATTACTGCCCATTCACGTTCTGTAAAGATATCTACTTCTTTTTTAATATCTTCATTGATTGGCAGAGAACTTTCATCTCCGCAACCGATAAAGAATATTGTGATGCAGCAGATAATCCAAAGAGTGATTGAGCGGGTAAGTTTCATTCTTTCTTACTTCAGATGTAGGGCGAGGTCTCTGTGCCTCGCCCATTCTTGGTAGGCAAACAACGGACGGGCACAGAGACCCGCCCTACGACTTTAAAGTGATTTGACATTACTCCACTTTAGGAGCATCCATCGCACATCGAAATCCGATTATCTGTCCACTGGCGACAATATCGTCATATTCTCGAAAAGCGCACCGCATGTGATCTAAACCGGCAAACCAACTGGCGCCTCGCCAAGACTTTTTCCCCATTCCGCTTGTTTTTGGTCCTTTTGGGTTTTCCTTTGGACTCACCGAATAGTAATCCGTGTCAAACCAGTCTGACACCCATTCTGCGACGTTTCCAACCATGTTGACAGCGCCGTAAGGGCTTGCACCTTGATGAAAACTATCCACAGGCGCGGCCATTGCAAATCCATCCAGATGTCCATCAAACTTTCCTTCGTCATCAAAGTTGCATTTTGTTGGATCGAATTCATTACCCCAGGGCCAAATACGTCCGTCTGTGCCGCGTGCTGCCTTTTCCCATTCCGCTTCAGTCGGCAATCGTTTTCCAACCCATTCTGCATAGGCTGCAGCGTCGCCCCATGTTACACCGACAACCGGTTGATCTGGATGATTGAATTTTGGATTATCCCAAAATATAGAATTCCGATGACCTGTCGCTGCAACAAATTTGGAATAGTCAGCATTAGAGACTTCAAATTTATCAATAAAAAAAGCATCTAAATATACCTTATGTTGCGGGAGTTCATCAAGCGGGTCTGCCATCGGGTCTTTATCTGGATCGCTTCCCATAAGAAAATCGCCAGCAGGGACAAACACCATTCCTTCCGGAATGTCTATTGTATTTTCCTCTTCTTTTGGAAGTTCCTCCAAAATTTCCATTTCATCGGTTGGTTCTAAAACTTCTTCTTCTACAGGGATTTTTTCGTCGCCGCCACAACCGGATAGCACAAACATCAATAGTATCAAGAGACATATCAATGATTTCAATTTATTTTGTATTTTCATAGTTAGATGAGTTAATTGAGAGGTGTGCATAAATAATTCCGATGTTAAATATGCGCTTAAAGGTAGTAGGCACGCTCCGCGTGCCGTAACCAAATTCAAAGAGGCGCAATGAATTGCGCGACTACAAACGCATTTCTATAAATCAAGCGGCACCTGGCGTTTGTCCCTGTCTGTGTTGATGCGCCAAATATTTATGCACACCCCTCAGTTAATTAAGAGAAATTCTGAAAGAAACGCTTTTGTTGCTGAAGAAATATTAAGGTGTTTTTGCACAACGAAATCCAACGGAACTACTGTGATCGCTGCATTGGGCAGGATAGATATAAAAAACTGTAGCCCGTGTATCACCCGGACCATTTGTCCACGAACCACCGCGAATTGTGTAGACTTTTTCGTTAGTCAGATCGGATTTGCCGTTTACGAGGACCCCTTCTACTTGATTTTCAGCGAGCGTACTTGTTACCCATTCCCAAACATTACCTGACATGTCATGCAGCCCGTACGGGCTAATCCCTTTCCCGAAACTCCCTACCGGAGCAGTTTGCATTCCGTATCCATCCAAATTGCCGTTCATCTGTCCATTGTCATCAAAATTCCCCAGCGATGCTTCATAACCATTACCCCAAGGATAGAGGCGACCATCTATACTACGTGCTGCTTTTTCCCACTCAATATCAGTAGGTAATCTTTTTCCAGCCCATTTGGCATAAATCTCTGCGTCTTCCCAATTAACACCAACAACGGGTTGGTCAGGTGCATTGAGCGATGGGTTACCCCAAAATTTCGGTTTCCGATGTCCTGTTTCCGACAAGAATTTTGCGTATTGTCCGTTTGTAACCTCATACTTATCAATGTAAAACGTTTCCACAAAAACAACATGCGAATCAACTTCATTACCAAAAGTTAGATCAGTTTTTTCATCTGTGCCGATGCTCACTTCGCCTGCAGGAATCAAAACCATCTC
Organism: Candidatus Poribacteria bacterium; assembly: GCA_021295735.1. Lineage (GTDB taxonomy): Bacteria > Poribacteria > WGA-4E > WGA-4E > WGA-3G > MSPOR6. The sequence goes on from JAGWBU010000059.1 coordinate 21,767, forward strand.
TTCAACATCAATAACCGCATGATTATCTTGTGCATCGGGTTGGATAAAATGCTCTGGTTTCTCTTCATTGCTGCAGGCTACTAAACCGATGTTCAATACGATAAAAAAAAATAAGAAGTGGTATAATTTCACATTATTTTTCATGTCAGGAACCAAAATAATGTTAGCGTCGTCTGGGGCTTTTCTATTCAGTAGTTTCGGAGGTTAAAGATAGGAACAATTCCTCTAAACTCATCTCATCGGTACGCATTTCAAGCAGATTCCATCCATTACTGACAATCGATTTTGATACCTCTGAACGGATATCGTCTGTGAAAGCATACTGAATGTGGAATGTTAACATATCATCCACCTCTATGTGAGACTGGTCCACAGAAATAACGTCAGCGATATTTTTGAGTGCTTCTATGATGTTATTCGGTTGTCCACCAGTCACCGCAAGCGTGAGCGTCTTTGTAGCAGTTTCGTTTTCTGTTTTAATCGGGGTTTGGTTTGAAACAGCCCGACCGTTTGACAATTGAACATCACCTGTAATTTTGCCTTTACTGATAATCAGCAGACGTTCACACGTTTGACTTGCTTCGGGGAGAATGTGGGTGCTAAAAAGAATAGTGCGTTCTTTGCCAAGTTTCTTGATTAATTCTCGTATTTCAACGATTTGGCGAGGGTCTAAACCGGAGGTCGGTTCATCAAGAATTAGGACTTCGGGGTCATGAATCAAAGCTTGTGCTAAACCGACGCGTTGCCGAAAACCACGGGATAGTTGTCCAATAATTTGATTACGTCTTTCGGTTAATCCGCAAGATTCAATAGCAATATCTAACCGTTCTTTGATGTGTTTACGCGAAACACCTCGGATTTTTGCCATGTAGGAAAGATACTTTGTGACGGTCATTTCAGTATAAAGCGGTATGTTTTCGGGGAGATATCCGATTCGTTCGCGTACCTCACGCGATTCTTTGAACACATCGTATCCTGCAACAGTGACCTTTCCACTACTTGCAGGCATAAAGCAGGTCAGAATCCGCATCGTTGTTGTTTTACCGGCTCCGTTGGGTCCAAGAAAACCAACAATTTGCCCTTTGTCTACGCTAAAGGATATATCCTTGAGTGCCTGAAATGGACCGTAGTTTTTTGAAAGATTTTGAACTTCAATCATTTTTGGCTATTTCTTACTTTAATTTACCTGTTTGAGAGTTCTGCCAATATTCATCTTCTTACGGTAAGGTTGGCGGTTCAGGATTGTGAGTTTTTCTCCGTGTCGGACTTTTATTTTCTACGTTGTGTTTACATTTCATCAAAATTGTCGGAAAGTCAGTGCCTATTGGAATTTGCGTCTATAGATCGAATGAATCCTGCAGAACTATGAAAACCTTGCCAGGACTGGATCCGGAGCCAAAACGTAAACACTACCTACATATTTCTATAATTCACCATAAATGTCAGTGTGTGTCAAAGTTCACCGATGCAGAACACGGTATTCTTTGCTTCTAAACTCCGAATTTCGGAATAGTGGTAAACTTGGGTAACTTCCACTCCAGTCAGCGAAGTGCGATGCATTGAAAGCAACGTAGGCGAGGCTGAACGTCTCAATCTGCCGATCATATCGCTTTGACAGATCTGGAAATAGAACAATTCCTGTATCAACTTGGTAGATGCCTACGTTTTCATCTATGTTCATCGTTTTAACCGGACACTCAATAATTGCCCGCTGATGTGTATTGGTATCCCATATTTCTGTGTGCGTTACGATGGGTAGACATTTTTGTGTCGCCTCAAAAATAGCTGCGTTGCTATCAAGTACCCGGACCTGCGATGCCTCTTGAACATCAAACAGGGGACCACCCCAATAATCCTGCGCCGATCTATACTCAACGTAGTTATCGTTACAATAAGCATGCCTTCTGAATACCGCTATATGTTCTTCGCCAAAAACAGGGAGGAAGTCATAGTTTGGATTTGTGAAGAGATTTTTCTCCGCAAAGGTGTGTTCACTCTTACACGAACCACATTGGTAATAATCGCTGAAACTTCCATCTGTGTTATCTATGATGCGGCATCGAGATTCGACCCAAAAGCGAGGGGAATTTCCGTTGCCAACAGAGTTGATAAAAGAAAGTCCGTAATCAAGGCAATTCATTGATTTTCCCTTAGGTGTGGTATATGATTTATTAAACTCATTCTATCCCAACAGTGTTCACCTGTCAATCGGCATCTCTTGTTTCATCTACCCCACTGTCCCTTTCTTTTTTATATCTTATACCATTTCTGAAAAATAATTTCTCATTAACAAAAACGTGTTCGTAGTCGCGCAATTCATTGCGCCTCTTACATATTTCTTTTCAAAAGAGAAAATAATTCATAGAATTGGTATTATACCAAATTAACGAGAATTGTATTGTTTTCACTGCCGATTGTAAGGGCGGGCACAGAGACCCGCCCCTACGATTTTGGGTAATTTGGTATTACACATTGCGGAAGCCTTATTGAATTGAAGCAAATAGATTAATAAATTCCGATGCCTAAAACGAGCCAGATAGCACCTAACCTACATAAGATTCAGAAACAACTAGAGCGTATCTCATAAATCTTATGTAGGGCGAGGTCCCTGTGCCTCGCCATCTCTCAAAAGTGCAAACAACGGGCGGTGTTAGAAAAAACAGAGCGAAATCTAACAAAATTATATTTATGAGATACGCTCTACATAGATTTTCAATACATCAAAACATTTTAACCATTGACTCCATTACTTTTTCGATGGATAGTAAATTCCTGATCTCTGGGTCGACCAGACAGATATAAATTGTTATCAGGATTGACTGCTTCGGATTCGGCAAGCACCTCTGGCAAGTCAACAGGCACAGAATTCACTTCAACTCTATCTGGATAGACATGAACTTGTCGCCACATCATCGGATAGCATATAATACCGGATGTTACAATACATAATAAACCTTGTTCTCTAAAGACACGGTTGAGGTGTTGGTGTCCACAAAAGAAACCTAAAATATGTTTTTCAAAGGGGGCGACGATTTCGAATATTTCAGCCGAATTTGCAATTCTTGAACCAACTCCCTGAAATTCTACACTTGGAAAAGGTAGTTGGTGAGAAAAAATGAAGATTTCTTCACCGTAATCAACGGCTTTTTTCATTTCACGTTCAACCCATGCGAGCTGATTTGTACTGACGTATCCGTGCGTTAGGTCTTCGGGAACTTCTTGTGCATCAAGCAGAATAAATCGGATGTTTTCTTTTACGAAACTGGTAGACCCCATGCCGTTTATGCCGAACCGCTCTATATACGAGGTTTTAGAACCGGTCTCAGGGTCGAGATCGTGATTACCGGGGATATAGTAGCACGGTGCATTTAAAAGTTCCCCCAGCTGTTGAGCAGTATTTAAAGCAACAATATATTCCTCCGCGGACATATCAAAACTTTGTCCGCCGCAAACAATATCCCCGCCATGAACTACAAATGCAGGATCAAAAGCGTTGAGTTGTTCAATCATCTTTTCATAAAGTGCTACACTGTTTTTTTGCTGTTGTAGTCCACCCGCAAAGTTCTGGGTAGCATTAGGATAAAGATGTGTGTCTGTAATAAAAGCAAATTTAAAAGGTGTCATGATGAAACTCGTTTATTCAAAATTGCAACATAAGTTGGTTTGTCGGAATCAATATAGCGTTCAATTGTCCAACTTGTCCCAACGAGAATATTTTCCAGTTCTGATTTTGAAACGAATAGGTAGTCGAACCAAGGGGTGGCGTATTGTTTGTAGCGTATCCGTAGCCTTAGTTGTCCACTCATTCTACCGCGCTCTCGGTTAGATTGATGGTAAGCGAGATGGGCAGGATTTTCCGTCTGGTATGGGTCCATCGTTTCAGCGATGATTTTTCCATCATCTGTTGTCATACTCGCGAATCGCTTCAATAACCACTTTGCCCTCTTAATACTACCAAAAAGTCCGAAATTGTGTCCCATCATAAGAATTGTATTGAATACACCAGCTTTTGCATTGAGTTGTGTTATCGGTGCTACCAAAGCGTCTTTGAGTCCTCGTTGTTGACAAAGTTTTATGGCTAAAGGGGAGATATCAGTAGCTAAGACATCATGTCCTTTTTCTTGAAGATAGAGGGAGTGTCGTCCTGCACCACACCCGATATCTAAAACACGTCCAGTAACATGTTCTATAGCGAGTTTTTGATGGTCTGTCCACTCTGAATACTCAGCGAAATAAGCGAGTGGTCCCAAGCGACTTATGTCAATATAACCATCTTCTCGCTCCACGATTTCAACGCTCTGTTCTCCATTGTGATAATCGGTAAGCAGGTGTCCAAAAGCATCTTGTTTATCGGTTAACACAATACTGCCTCAAATAACCGTAACTGTCAACTTAAGCAAAAAATTGATGGATTTCTCTTGTGGGAGGGAGACCTTGTCCGCCCGATATTACGAGATCCAATCAGTTAAATCGGGGTTGAAAACCCCTCCTACAAGAGAGAATATACGCTCAATTGACACCTATGCACTACTGCCTCACATACCCAGTCGTACCGTTCCGCTCTGCCTTATGTGCTTCCCAATGCTCTTCAATACCTTGTCGCCACGTTTGTGCTGCTTCTGTCAACTCAGCAGTAAGTTCTGGATGTTCGTCTTTCAAATTGGTCGTTTCCCCCATATCAGTTTCAAGGTCAGCAAGGTGCACATCATCTTCAGGAGGCGCGCCCTCTATCAATTGACCATTCAGGACTAATTTCCACTTGTCCCGACGTACTGCAGTCTGTTTCCCCATTTCCCAAAAGATATCGGTATGAGGTGAAAACCCTCCATCAGTCACCACCCCTATTTGGCTTAATCCGTCAAGTTGATATTTTGATAAATCTCCATCAGCAGCAGATAGAAAAGTCGGGAAAACATCCATTGCTGCACCACATAGATTAGGGTGATTTAGGACGTTGCCAGGTGGAATTTCTTTAGGCCATTTCATAATCCCTGGTGAACGGATACCGCCTTCATATAGACTAAACTTGTGTCCTTTAAGTTTACCTGCACTGCCGCCATAATATGGGTCTTGTGTGCCATCTAACCAATTTCGGGTTTCACGCGATGGTCCGTTGTCACTCTGAAAATATGAGAAGGTATTTTCAGCGATACCTTGACGCTCCAATTCAGCAAAAATTTCTCCAACACTATCGTCAACAGCACTTAGCATCGCAGCCATAATCTGTCTATCCCAAGGTAGCTCAGGAAACCTGTCTACATATTCTTGTGGGGCATGCATCGGATAATGTGGGGCATTGTAAGGCACATAAAGGAAAAAGGGTTTGTCAAGCGCAACTGCTTTTCGGATATATTTGACTGCGTATTCCGTAATCAACTCTGTAAAGTATTCACCATTTCGGTATATTTCCTCACCGTTTTCCCAAAGGTCATGGGTTTGGTCAAAATCTGGTCGTCCCAATGCCCAATAAAAGATATGTGAATAGAAATCAATGCATCCCGCCATAAATCCGAACCAATCATCAAACCCGTGATCTTCAGGTCTTGAACCCTCTGCAAGCCCAAGATGCCACTTCCCAGACATTGCTGAGTAATAACCGAGTTCCTTAAGGGCAGTTGCAAGCGTAGGAACAGAGGGAGGCAATCCTGTTGCAGTGCGATGCCCAGCTAAGATTGATCGCACACCTGCATGGCAGGGATACCGTCCTGTCAATAACGCAGCACGAGATGGTGAACAGACAGGTGAGTTGGAGTACCAATCTTTAAAAAGGATACCTTCAGCTGCCATTCTATCCAGATGCGGTGTTTTGAAATCTGTAGCACCCATGCATGAAAGGTCACCGTAGCCTTGATCATCAGTTAAAAAGATAATAAAATTGGGTTGCATTATTTCTCCTTCGTTCTTGAATTTGCTGTCTCTTTGAACCTGTTTACGGCACGCGGAGCGTGCCTACTACCTTTAAGTGCTTTAATTTTTCCAAAAACTTCTATCTAAACTCCGATATTGTATAGCCTCAGAGACGTGTACCGTTTCTATATTTGGATTTTCATCCAGATCGGCTATGGTGCGCGATACTTTCAAAATGCGGTCATAGGCTCTTGCACTCAATCCTAACTGATTGATGGCGACGCGAAGTAGGTCCTGTGCTTGCGATTCAATTGGACAATACTCTCGGATCTGCTTGGATTCCATATTGGCGTTCGCGTGTATTGTCGTGCCATCAAAACGTTGATGCTGAATTTGGCGTGCTGCTTCCACCCGCTCACGCACTGTTGCTGACGGTTCACCTGTGACCTCCGCCGAAAGTTCGGCATATTTCACTGCAGGCACCTCAACTTGGATATCTATCCTATCTAACAGTGGTCCAGAAATCCGAGAGACGTATGTCTGTATCTGTTTGTGCGTACATTTACACTCGCGATTTGGGTCGCTGAAAAAACCACATGGACACGGGTTCATCGCTGCAACAAGCATAAAATTGGCAGGATAGGTAAGCGATGCAGCAGCACGCGAGATCGTCACGTGCCCATCTTCCAAAGGTTGTCGCATGACTTCAAGTACGTTCCTGCGGAATTCGGGCAGTTCGTCAAGGAAAAGCACACCATTATGAGAGAGACTTACCTCACCGGGACGTGGTACATTCCCACCGCCGATTAGTCCAGCGTCAGAAATGGTGTGGTGTGGAGAACGAAACGGACGCGTCATTACCAGTGGCGTATCGCTCGGTAGAATGCCGACAATACTCTGTATTTTTGTCGTTTCTAAAGATTCATCCATCGACAACATTGGCATAATCGAAGGAATTCGCTTAGCGATCATGGTTTTGCCGGAACCAGGTGGTCCAATCATAATAAGATTGTGTCCGCCAGCTGCAGATACCTCAACCGCACGTTTTACATGTTCCTGTCCTTTAACATCAACTAAATCGAGGAGGGATTCTGCGCCTACTTTTTCGTCGACCGTTGTGCTAAGTGTCGGAGGTTCTGGCAGTATATCTTTGGCAGAATTTAGGAATGCGGCAGCTTCCGATAGACTTTCAACGGGATAAACTTTCAACGCATCAACAATTGCTGCTTCTTTTGCGTTTTCAGCAGGTAGGATGAGATTTTGCACGCCATTCTCTTTTGCTGCAATGGCTATAGGAAGTCCGCCTTGTATGCTTCGAATGTTGCCATCAAGTGCAAGTTCACCCAATACCATCGTGTTTTCAAGGCTGCTTAAATCTACTTGTTTCGTGGCAGCCATCACACCGATGGCGATAGGCAGATCGAAAGCGGATCCAGCTTTTCGGATATCGGCAGGTGCTAAATTAGCGGTAATTCGGCTTGGCGGAAAATAAAAACCAGAATTTTTTATGGCTGCTGTGACCCTGTCCCTGCTCTCTTTAATGGCACTGTCCGGTAAACCGACGGTACTGAATGCAGGGAGACCGTCCGCCACATCTACCTCTACTTTGACAATATAAGCATCAATTCCAAGCACTGCACTGCTGAGGACCGTTGCGAGCATACGGTTGCTTCCTTTTCAAATTATTTATAATAACGACTTGTGCCAGTTAACATTTTGTTTTGTTGGTTTTCACATATATTTGCATTTGTGCTATAAACATATCGTCCCT
>JAGWBU010000059.1:29498-30400 GCA_021295735.1 Candidatus Poribacteria bacterium
ATTTGTCGGGACTGAAGAACATATAAATATATGATAATGGCTTACAAACATTTTCTTTTGTGAAATAAAGTTCTACAAACGGTTATTTAGCACAACTCGTAGTGTTAACTTATTCTTCTACTTTCTTATCAACATTTTTTTCGTAGCAGTGAAATCCCCTGCTATTAGTGTATAAAAATAGATTCCACTTGCCACAAGTTCACCCTTACTGTTCCTACCATCCCAATACGCTGCACGACCGCGACTCTGATAGATACCAGCTGCCTGATATCCCAACATTAAAGTTTTAACTATTTTACCATTTGCAGCATAAATTGTCAAACTCACTTCGGCAGGTGGGTGTGTAAAGTTTTTGTAGCAACTCTGATGTCCAGAGTTGTTGCGAGTTACAATAAAAATGGGTATCCTATCCTAACGTGAGTTTGATAATTAACTGGACAGGCAAAAATTGAACAGAGAACGGGTATATTTGCTGAAAAAATCGTTATTTTGGTGTTTTTAACCCCTAAATCCCCCTTATCAGAGAACTTTAAGAGGAAATGTAGAATCCTAACTATTTATCAAACTCACGTTACATTAGAAAAACAAGATGGACTCTTCGCAAATTGAACCGATGTAACAAGATTTGTACACACCTATTCTTTCTTTGCTACTTGACGAAGGAAGGTTGAACGATGTGCACTGAACGAAGACGAATACGGGTGGCGACTCACGGGTGCAGAGTTTCAGAGACGACATGAGAAAAACAAAGATACGGAGTATCAAGATGAAAATCCAAAGCGGTAGTGGAAAAGATATGAGATATTGCTATAATCTTAATAGGAACGTGAGTTTGATAATTAAAAACTGGTAAATAGAGAACCCCTTTGTTATTATGAAGTATACCAAATACTCACAAAGGA
>JAGWBU010000200.1 GCA_021295735.1 Candidatus Poribacteria bacterium
GATTAGATTGCCAAGTTTATTTAAATCAAACCTTTCGCCGTCTACATCCCCTACCTAAAGGCACGGGGTTTGACGGGGGTGCTAAATAACCAGCATTTTCATAATTTCTTTGATAATTTTGCTGTAGTACACTATACTTACTTAATAATTTTAAGGACATTCCCTTGAGTTATAGACGCGGTTTGCAGGGATTCCAGCTTGAATAGAGAAGTAATACCATGGCATTTAGCGATTTTAAAACAATCTCTGAAGTGCAAGAAAGGTTCAGAGTTACTTATGCGGAAGATGACTTCGTCGAAGCTGAACCGGCAACCCCTTCGGTGGAGTTCTTGCGAGATTTTGAATTTACACGAGAACATATCAACGTTTTTGCGTCTGAAGCATCACGGTGTGAGACGATTATCTTTCCTGTTTTGAAGGAGAGTTATAAAGCTTATGCCGATCGATACGCACTCTGGATAAAGCAAACCATCACTTACGATGACATCTTGAACGGAACACCCGACTATTTTATCTCTACTAAATCTGAATTAGGCAAAACCGTTGTTGGAAATCCGTTGATACTGCTGGTTGAGGCGAAGAAAAACGACTTTGATCAGGGGTGGGGGCAATGTCTGGCGGAGTTAGTCGCCGCACAAAAAATAAATGCCAAAAAAATGAACGATGGCGCAGCCCTACCCGTTTATGGTATTGTCACCGATGGAACATTATGGCAGTTTGGACGACTTATCGGTGATACCTTTACGCAAAACAGAACAGACTTTGCATTGGCTAATTTATCCACGCTTTTTGGCGCAGTTGATTCTGTGTTCAAATCTGTAACTGATATAAACTGAAAAAGCGCATGAGAACTTGGCATCAGTTGCTTGAAAAATAGGATTTTTTATGACACGCGGAACCGTTAAAGTTAGGTTACGACCAATCAAATTAGCATTTCTTGTTAATCCCGAAGACAAGGAATCTCTCTTAAAGGCCATAGAAATTAACACCTTTCTGTGGGGTGGGCTGTATAATCCGATAATTCCCACTTATAGGCGGATACCTGCAAAATGGAAAGAAGGTCCGTTTAAGAATACTGATGCCCAAAGCGTTGAAGCCGAACTCGCCAAGGCACTGTTGGAAATTGAACAGTTACGATCAAAGTTTGATAGTTGAATATAGGTCTCTGCGGAATCAGTCCATTTTATAGGAATAGGCTAATATCGGCGTTTCCAGTGCCAACTGTCACTACCAGAAATAAGTGGACGAATTTCTTCAGGGAGTGTCTCAACAAATTCTGGGCTAACCTCATTGCCTGGCCACTCGCGCACCATCGGCGGGGTATAACCTGCGATAAGGATAACACGCTCTTTGTTGCTACGGATGGCAGTGGTGCTGTGAATGAGTGCCTCCGCGAAAAGTAGTACAGAACCTGCTGATGCTTCAACTTGATGGATGAGTTTGTCATCAGACAAAGCTGCTTCTATCATCTCATGCTGTTTCCATGTCAAGCGGTGGCTACCCGGTATCACACACGTCCCCCCATCATCAGGACCGACATCAGTTAGATAAGCAAGCGTCTTGACAAAGATGCAGTGGAACTTGTTTTGTTCCATATAGGTGCCCCATCCGTGCTGCGTACCACGATGAAATCCTGTCGGGTTGTAACAACGTTTATGAAGTTCATCTAAATCAGCATCAGCACTTCGCTTATTGATGATAGCCTCTGTTTCCTCAAGACGAACTTTCCCTCCGACAACTTCCTCAACAAGCGGAACAAGTTTGGGATGCGCTGCATAAGCCAACAACGCAGGATCGTATTCTACGAGATTTCCCATGTGCGCGTGGTGTTCGCCTCGCCAATTCAGGTAAGTTCTTGTGCCATCAAGGTTTTTATCAGCTTTAATTCTGTAAAGTGCATCTTTCATCCGTTTGATTTCATCGGTAGTCAGAACGTTCTCAAGTAGTACGAAACCGTAGATGTCAAAGTGTAAGCGTTGTGCTGGTGTTAGATGGACTGTTTCGTTGTCCATAATTATTCTCCTTTGAACACGTTTCAACAAAGCCTCTATCTAAACCTAAAGGTTAAGTAACCTCTCTATTGAACTAAAGTATCTCTCTTGATATGTCCCCAAACAGTTGTGAGTTTTCCGAGCGGATCAACAGCAAGGTTTACTGGTTCGTCGCCTTCATAGACGAGTAAATCGTCTACATAACCAGGGGCAGCGATAGAATAGACATGAAAAACAACCCATTTAGTGACGGGATTTACAGCAGCATCTCGAAAAGGTAGCCCTTTCTTGGCTTTAGCTTTCAGCGCCTCGTTTCTGTCGTTACCGGTATAAAAGTCAAATTCACTCTTGCTGACATCTGCGATGATACGAACGTATTTCCATTCATCCGTATCAAAGTCGTCAATGAGTTGCCATGCGGCACCATCAAAAAGACGTACAGTGTTGGCATTCCAATTGAGGTAAACGCCACCATTGTTTTGTGCAATATTATCAGCAGATACAACTTTGAAATTGAAAGAACGTCCGCCTCCCTCAATGTAAACCCAAAATTCAACAGAAATGATGGGATTTTCGGTTTCTATAGCGATTCCAACCCTATCATCATTGGCACCCCCTAAAATAGCGAGTGCTTTTTTATCAGTTTTGACAGTGTCGTTTGTCACCTCAAAACCGTCTCCTCGGACCTCCCAATCTTTTGGTGGTTTACCAACTGTGAATTTCTCAAATCCGGTTTGTACAAGCACTTTTTGTGCTATGGCAGTTTGACCTAAAGCAAGACTCAAGACAAGTACGATCGCGAACATGAATCCCATCAAAAATTGAGTAGTTTTTGTGGCTACAGATTTTAATTTGATGCGGCATTGATTTTGATCCATTATTTCCTCCTTGATAGCGTATACGTGTAACTACTATATAAATTAACGACTTGTGCCAGTTAACTAATTGTTTTTGTTGTTTTCACAGATATTAGGTGTTGTCATATAAACATATCGTCCCTACCAAATCAACGCCAAATGCGCCAAATCAACGGTATGAATGCCTTTTGGCATTCCCCGTATCGTACTCCTATAAACATATCGTCCCTACCAAATCAACGCCAAATGCGCTTATGGCATTTGTCGGGACTGAAGAGCATATCAACCAGTAGGAAACACGGACAAACGTTCTGCTTATGTGAAATAATATGTTGCAAAAAGTTATTTAGCACAACTCGTTAAATTACTATTCATAAAGAAAATTGTCGCATCAAAACGAGGAGTGTTTTTTGACATCTCCCCAGAATGTTGTGAGTTTTCCTTTTGGATTCACGGGTGCGGGGTTCACTGGTTCAGCACCTTCATAGACAAATAAATCGTCTACGAAGCCCTGTGCGACTGTGGAATAAACGTGAAAAACAATCCACTGGACAACAGGGTTTGTTGCGGGTTTACGAAAAGCGAGATCCGTTTTGGGTTCAGCAGTTAGTGCTTGGTCTCTGTCATCTCCGACGTAATAGTCAAATACGCTATTTTCAACATCGGCAACAACTCGGACATATTTCCAAGTTTCAAATGGGAAGTCGTCTACCGCTACCCAAGCGGAACCGTTGTAAAGACGTGTCGCGTTTGCATTCCAATTGAGATATACCCCTCCATCGTTTTGTGCTATGTCATCGGCAGAAACGACTTTGAGATTGAAGGAACGCCCAGCGCCCTTAATATATACCCAAAATTCAACTGATATAATCGGATTTTCGGTTTCAATGGCGACTCCAACCCTATCGTCATTCGCGCCACCTAAAATACCAAGCGATTTATCACCGGTTTTGACTGTGTCGCCTGTTACTTGCATCTGATTACCTCGGACCTCCCAATCTGTTGGTGGTTCACCGAAAGTGAATTCCTCAAATCCGGTTTGCACTAAAACTTCTTGTGCGATTGCGGTTTGTACTAAAAAGAGGGCAAAGGTAAGTGCAAAAACTAACATAAACGGCATAATAAGATGCGTAATATTCATCCTTACTGATTTTAACTTGGTGTAGTATAGATTTTGGTTCATTATTTTCTCCTTAATCGCGAGTTTATAAGGTTCGCGATCTTTTTGGTATTAGAATCTTAGATCGGTTGTATATGAGTTAGAATAGTTTTACAACCTAATCACTACTATTGACATTAAAAATAAGATTAATTTTTAACTATTTTCTCCGACACATGCCTTGAGTCCTTCAACAAATACTTGAAAACTTTTCGATCTGTTGCGACTCGGTTCCATGTGTAGTGCGATGTTCTGTGCCACTTCAATTTTTGGCAATTTTCCTGTATAGTATCTTGTTCGTATCAACAGACGTTCAAGTGCCTCGTACGTTCCACCTGTGATTGCATCGGGATCACGGTATTTTCTCTGATATTGTAGGGACTTAGAACTCTGGGATATGCTCCGCGTAAAGCCGCTATATCACCAAAAAACCATGCCTCTAATTCTTCAATTGCTAATCGATTGACCACTTGAAAATCGCCGAATGGGAGAGTGCTGGATTTTGTAACAAAACCTGCTTCGTGTGCTGTGTTTTCTAATCGTGTCTTAAGTTCGTTACAATTTTGTCGATCTTCATCAACTAGTGGAGTGTCTACCGAAATTTTGCGGGTAAAGGTCGAGATTCGGAGATCGCTCCTACAGAACACCCTCTTTGTAGGAGGGAACTCCGATTCCCGACTACTGACACGAATCGCAATTTTCTATAGTCGTCTGGTATCCATAAACGGTAACCTTTCAATCGCATCGGCAGCTGCTTGAGAAGATCATCTTTTCCTTCAAAAACATGGCAGGAAAAACTAACATCGTCAGATATAATCTTGGGCAAGATCGACTTTAATACTTCTTCAGCAGATCGTTCTTCTAATAAGAATTCAACATGCATCCTTATTTAACTTTTGGCCTACCGGCATTTGTTAGTGGATCTCCAAATTCAAAGTAACCTTCCATCCAGAGTTGTCCTAACTTTGCTCCTACTTCTATAAATTCCTTGATTCCTGGCATCTCCGATGTACGTTTGCACACTGTAAATCCCTGTTCGTTACGATAAAGCACCCAAACCTCATCTGGTCGATACTCATTGACGAAATGAGGGGAATGGGTGGTAATCATGAGTTGAGACAATGCTGAGACCTCATGGCATTCTTCTGCCAAACCAGACAATAGACGTGGATGCAGATAGTTTTCAGGTTCCTCAATGCCGATTAGCTGTGGAGGTTCTGGATCATATAACAGAGTCAAATATGACAACATTTTAAGTGTTCCATCTGAGGCAAACTTTGCCAAGATGGGTTGCTTAAACGGAGCATCCTTAATTTGTAGGAGGAGGCGACCATCCATCATAATATCCGCATCTACTTTTTCTAAATGTGGCACCCTACTTGACAAAATCGTGAGAATCTTCTTCAAACGTGGTTGATGCTGTTCTTTCAAATACTGAATAACGTTAGACAGATTATCACCCGTTTCAGACAGGCGTTCTTGAGGGACTGCTTCAGGAACGCCCCGTGTAGCATCAGCGGAAAGATAAGAGAGGTGCCAACCTGTAATAAACCGACGAAGAGCACTTATACCAAATTCATTTGATTCATCGTCTTTACATACCGCTCCGCTGGAGCGGAAGACAGAAAACTTCACGTGCTATAAACATACCGCTCCGCTGGAGCGGAAGAGTAGAAAAAACACTGGAAAAACAAGACGAATTCCGTTAATT
>JAGWBU010000060.1:0-4256 GCA_021295735.1 Candidatus Poribacteria bacterium
ACGAAACCACTGTTAGTCGGGAATCGGAGTTCCCTCGGACAGCTCAGATGTCCAGTTAATTGTAGAATCCACTATAATATGTGCTTTTTAGCGACAGCCGATTACCGTTGAATTATGTTCGAAAGGAGAAACATGGCAAACAGTATTGAAAAAGTTGATCCGCAAACAACAAAACTTGGATGGATTGGTACCGGGGTGATGGGACGTTGGATGTGTCACCATCTTATGGACCTTGGATACGGTATGACTGTCTATAACCGCACCAAATCGAAGGCGGAACCTCTAATTGATGCAGGTGCAGCATGGGCAGATTCACCCAGCGAAGTCGCAGCTGCTTCGGATGTGATCTTTACCATCGTAGGGTTCCCACCGGATGTCCGAGAGGTATATCTTGGTGATAACGGTATTCTGAACGGAGCAAAAGCTGGCAGCATTGTTGTTGATATGACGACAACTGAACCTTCTCTCGCACAAGAGATTTACGCCGAGGCTAAAGAAAAAAATGTTGCCTCTGTGGATGCACCTGTTTCAGGTGGGGATGTCGGTGCACGGGAAGCGCGACTCTCTATTATGGTAGGCGGAGACGAAGCTGCTGTGGAAGCAATTATGCCGCTTTTCTCTGCTATGGGCAAAAACATTGTTCACCAAGGTGGTGCTGGGGCAGGACAACACACTAAAATGTGTAACCAAATCACTATCTCTGGCACGATGATTGGTGTTTGTGAAGGTCTAATCTATGGTCACAAAGCGGGTTTAGATCTGGAAACGATGCTATCTTCAATTAGTGGGGGTGCAGCTGCCTGCTGGTCGTTGGATAATTTAGCACCGCGGGTTCTCAAACGTGACTTTGACCCAGGGTTCTTTGTAGAACATTTCATCAAAGACATGAGCATCGCTCTGGACGAAGCGAGAAAAATGAATCTGAGTCTGCCAGGACTCGCACTAGTGCATCAGCTTTATACTGCTGTGCAAGCACAAGGACACGGACGTTTAGGCACGCAAGCTTTGTTGTTAGCATTAGAGCAGATGTCGGGGACAGAAGTAGGTTAATCAGACCATGCTGCCTGATGGTCTTCGGCAGTTGGCATTCGTTTTTTAGAAGAGGTTACATCTCTTTCCGATAAGCGAGTGTCAACTGCCGAAAACTTTAAAACGGTTCTTTAGGATCCTAAACGCATCGGTGCAATAAAACATATATGTCCATCATCACCCATAGGTTTAACGATCAAAAAATTAAATTCTCCTGAAAACTCAAGAATGAGAGATTCCGTTTCAATATGTGCAAAAATCTCTGTTAGCCTATGTGCATCCAAACCGATCCTTACACTTCCTGTGCCGGATTCCACAGCGACAGTTTCATGTGCCTCACCAAGTTCAGGTGTCTGGGCAGAAATCCGAATCTGTTCTGGATCTATTTCTAAACTGATCGCATAATTTTTCGGATTTGACAGTAAAGCGACGCGCCGCGTTGCACGTAAAATCGCCTCCCTTGATACAACTACACGGTTCTCAGAAGATTCCTGAAAGACCTTTTGATATTCCGGATAATCACCCTCTATCAAACGTGTCGTTAAGGTAGCATTATCATCAGTCAAAAGTAGTTGATTCTTGAGAAGTGAAATTTTTACCTCAGGGGAATCAGCAAAGGTGCGTGCAATCTCTTTTACAGCCTTCAACGGAACAATGAATCCGCTGCCATCTTCAGAGGCTTTGAGGGGTGAACAATGTACCAACGCAAGTTGATGCATATCGGTCGCAACCACTTCAGTTCTATCTTCAAGAAGGTTGAAAAAGAGTCCGTTAAGCTGGTACCTGAACTCCTCTGTAGATGCCGCAAATTCTGCTTTATGGATAACAGCACATAGTGCTTCCCCATCAATAGTTGTCCCCTCTCCATCGGCAGATGGTAGTTGTGGGAAATCTTCATCGGAAAGACCGATAATCTTATAAACACCATCTCCGCAAGTGAGTTCAACGCGGTCATTGGCAGTCGTAACGAGGTTTATCGGTGTATTTCCAGGTAATTCTCTGACGATGTCTGTCAATTTTTTCGCTGAGACCGTAATTGTTCCTTCTTCTTGGATAGTACCAACTACCTTGATTTTAATGCCAACTTCTAAATCGGTAGCTGCTAATTCTATGTTTCCGTTTTCAGCACGAATGAGGACGTTTGAAAGAATAGGCAAGGTGTTACGCCCACTTGCCACACCTTGCACAATTTGAAGAGCATATAAAAGATCGTCTTTTTCAAAAACAAGTTCCATATCAAGATCTCCTATTTTATAGTAGATTTTAGAATTACGTAGACATCTTGCACCAACGAGGTGAATAAACGCTGAATATACGTATGCCATTTGGTGTGGTTGAGAACGTGAAACCCAACACTTTTCTATCCAACCTACAATTATACTGAAATTCTTTTATCAAACTCACGTTAGGATTTTAGTGAGGAGCGGATGCTAAACGCATTGGTGCTATGAAACACATATGTTCATCATCACCTATAGGTTTTATAGTAAGAAAACTAAACTCTCCCGAAAACTCAAGTATTAGAGATTCTGTTTCAATATGTGCAAAAATCTCTGTTAGCCTATGAGCATCTAAGCCCATCCGAACATTTCCAGTACTAGATTCCACAGCGACAGTTTCATGTGCCTCACCAAGTTCAGGTGTTTCGGTTGAAATTCTAATTTGTTCGGGATTTATCTCTAAACTGATCGCAAAACTCTTCGGATTTGAAAGTAAAGCGACCCGCCGCGTTGCACGTAAAATCGCCTCTTTTGATACAATCGCACGTCCCTCATAAGACTCCGGAATGAGTGATTGGTAGCGCATATCATATTCACCTTCAACTAAACGTGCCATCAACGTGGCGTTGTCATCAGCAAAAAGAATTTGATTCTTGAGAAGTAGAATCTTAACCTCAGAGGAATTGGCGAAGGTCCGAGCAATCTCTTTGACAGCCTTCAACGGTACAATGAACCCGCTAACATCATCAGATGTTTTAAGGATAGGTCCGTGCGCTAAGGCGAGGTAATGCGAATCCATTGCAACCACTTCAGTTCTATTTTCAAGAAGGTTAAAAAAGAGACCGTTAAGCAGATATCGGAACTCCTCTGTAGATGCTGCAAATTCTGTCTTGCGGATAACAGAACACAAGGTTTCACCATCAATCGTTACACCTTCTCCATCAGCAGATGGCAGTTGTGGAAAATCTTCATCGGAAAGACCGATAATCTTATAAACACCATCTCCGCAAGTGATTTCAACACGGTAATTGGCAGTCGTAACGAGGTTTATCGGTGTATTTCCAGGTAATTCTCTGACGATGTCTGTCAATTTTTTCGCAGAAACCGTGATAGTGCCTTCTTCTTGGATAGTACCAACAACTTTAAATCTAATACCAACTTCCAAATCGGTCGTTGCAAATTCAATGTTTCCATTTTCGGCGCGAATGAGGACGTTTGCGAGAATAGGCAAGGTATTACGCCCACTTGCCACACCTTGAACTGTCTGTAGAGCATGTAAAAGTTCATCTTTTTCAAAAGAAAGTTCCATACCAAGTGCTCCTATTCATTTTGTATTATAGTAAAATCCCAAAATATGTTCACATTTCAATGAATCACAATCCCCACACACTCGCGCTAGCCAGGTTTCCTAACCTCGCCAATGTCCAGGTAATTATGGATTTCACTATAAGTATTTGATAGTAATACCTGTAATTATTGGGCTCCATTGAGCGCGTGCTTACTATTTTAGATTTGACTATAAAACGAATCACTCTGATTTACCAGGGTTATTTAGTTCTCTATATTTCTGACGCATTTTATCACATGCGTTAATTTTTTATAATAGTATCGTCCGTTGGGTAGAGCGGAGCGAAACCCATAAGCGTCAACTTAAGAAAAAAATGTTGGGTTTTCTCTTGTGGGAAGGCTTTCTAAGCCCGATTTTGTGAGACCCAAGCCGTTAAATCGGGGTTGAAAACCCGACAAATGCCAAAAAGCGCATTTTGCTGCGTTGATTCACTCCCACAAGAAAGATTGGACGCTAAATTGACACCTATGGGTAGAGCGGAGCGAAACCCAACATTTGCACATACGTGTTGGGTTTCGCTCCGCTCTACCCAACGGACAATATAAACTTTCAGTAACACGCATCAACTGATAATTCTTAAAACTATAGTGAACTTTGAAATTATTGGGACACTTTGATAAACTTGTCTTGGAAAGATAATGGACAATAGAAGTTGTAGC
>JAGWBU010000060.1:4337-6624 GCA_021295735.1 Candidatus Poribacteria bacterium
TGGGAAAAATTAGAATTACCGAAATATTTTCTTAATCTTCATAAAGTTTGCGCTACAGAAGTGTCCCATTAATTATAGGCTTTACTATAAATAGCCCTGCTGATTTACCTTGACAGATATTTGATTGTTTAGTATAACATACTATAGAAAATATATCCATTCAATTTTCGCATCTAAGTTCTACAGTTTCAACAGAAACTGTGTCAGCATTTAAAACTTACCCTCCTACAAGAATGCATCAAACAAACTTACAACCTTCGCGCGCGATTAAAAAACGGGCAGTGTTAATTGGAACTGTCTTGATCACTGCTAACAGTTACTGGATAGCTTATGTTGAAATGATTTGGCACACTGCCCATCTGACAACAGTCGCTATGTCTGTTAACGTCATGTTTGGCATCTTCGTTATCACGATGCTAAACATGTGGGTTCGTAGTTTTGCGCCAAGTGCTGCACTTACACAGCGTGACTTAATTGTCGTTTACAGTATGCTTGCGGTTGGCAGCGCGTTTTCAGGACACGATTGTATGCCACGTCTGATGGGGCTTATTCCGTATGCTTTTCGTTTTGCTACTCCTGAAAATGATTGGGAAGCACTACTTTTTCATCACCTCCCAGAATGGCTCGTTGTCAAACATCCGAAAACAGTCAATGACTTTTATGAAGGTAACGTCAACTTCTTTACTGAAGGTTACGTGCAATATTGGATTGTTCCGATTCTTGCTTGGTCTGCTGTGATTTTTTTGTTGATGTTGATCTTTCTCTGTTTGACTTCTTTAATTCGCAAACAGTGGATAGAAAACGAAAAACTCGCGTACCCGATTATTCAGATTCCACTTGAAATTACCACGAACAGTCGTATTTTCAGAAGTCGCCTGCTTTGGATAGGCTTTGGTATAGCAATGGGAATAAATTTACTTAACGGGTTACATTTTTTCTTTCCCATATTACCGGAAATTCCCGTCAGAAAATACAACCTTAATATGTACTTCACGCAGAAACCATGGAACGCGATGGGTAGCACGCCACTTCGGTTTCATCCTTACCTTATAGGTTTCTCGTTTATTCTGCCATTGGATTTAGCGTTTTCGTGTACATTCTTCTATTTAATGAAAAAAGTGCAGTTATTATTCGGAAGCGCGACCGGGGTATCAAAGTTACAGGGATACCCATTTTTAGGAGAGCAGGGAGCAGGAGCGTTGTTAGCACTACTCGCTATAGCGTGTTGGCATGGACGAAAGCATTTTGCCGTGGTGTTATCACAAGCAATTCGACCAAACCGTGCCATGGCAAAACTTGAAGCAATTTCTTATCGCACAACTTTGATTACATTAGCTTTATCGCTGTTTTTGCTTGCGGTTTTCTGTATTCAGGGTGGTATGTCGTTATGGGCTTTTTCAGTTTTCATCGGTATTTATCTGCTAATTGTTGTCGGTCTAACCCGTATGCGCGCAGAACTCGGTCCACCGATACACGCAATTGGTTATTTAACGCCACAATACATGATGATTTCGCTTCTTGGCACGCGTAGACTACGAGCAGGCAATCTCACAATGCTCTCGCTGATGAATTGGCTCAGCGGGGCAAGTTACGCTTCATTTCGTACGCATCCTATGCCTGATCAGCTTGAGGCGTTTAAACTTGCTGAACGGACTGGTGTTCGAAACAGAACGATGTTTATTGTGTTAGTTATCGCAAGCCTCGTCGGTATTTTGTCCAGTCTAATTCTCTATCCTTATGCAATTTATCGGGAAGGTGTGGCTGCAGGTTCTGAGCAGATTCATGCGGGTGGAGCTGATACCTATAATTTTTTGTCATCGTGGTTAGTCAATCCGAAACCGATGGATTGGTTAGCAACGACTGTGCTTGGGGGAACGTTTGCTGCGAATTTAGGTATCATGTTTCTCCGATCCCGTTTTGTGTGGTGTCCACTCCATCCGGCAGGATATGTTATCGGTGTTGCGCCTGGAACAACCGATGTTATTTGGTTTCCGCTGCTAATAGCAATGGTAACGAAATGGGTTGTCTTACGGAATGGCGGCATAAAGGCATATCGAAGGGCAATACCGTTTTTCATTGGGTTGGTTTTAGGAGAAGCGTTGATGGGATGTTTCTGGCCCCTGCTGAGTTTAATTTTGCGGTCCGCGGTGTATAGTTGGATTTAATTCTATTTTCAAGATTGCCATTTTGTTAAGGCTTTGGTATTATATTAACGCGTTGTGCCAGTTAACATTTGGTATATTTATATTTCACATGTTCCTCTTGTTTGGGTTTGCATTCCGCAACT
>JAGWBU010000060.1:6688-21769 GCA_021295735.1 Candidatus Poribacteria bacterium
CGTATTTGGCGTTGATTCCAAAATATGAACAATTGTGAAAAACAACAAAACTTTCACTTAACTGGCACAAGTCGTTATATTAGCATTGAAAAGAAATAAATCAGAGGAGAATAAATGCAACCACAATTACCTGATGCACGAAATGAAAATATCTTAGTCCACGTCGGTGGGGAATTGTTACCCCGCGAAAATGCGAAAATATCTGTGTTTGATAGCCTTGTCCAAGGTGGCGATGGCGTATGGGAAGGATTACGTATCTACAAAGGTAAAATCTTTGCCTTGGATGCACACTTAGACCGACTGATAGACTCTGCCCACGCAATGGCGTTTGAAGGCATCCCTTCCCGCGATGAAATCAAAACTGCCATTTTTGAAACGCTTCAAGCTAACGACATGCGTGATGAAGTTCATATACGGTTGACACTTAGTCGTGGCAAAAAAGTGACCTCCAGTATGAATCCACAAGTTAACCAATATGGGACATGTTTAATCGTTTTGGCAGAGTGGAAAGCACCGATTTATGCAAGCACTGGTGTTCGATTGATTACCTCAGCAATTCGGCGGAATCCAGCACAGTGTATTGACTCAAAGATACATCATAACAACTTGATTAACAATATTCTCGCAAAAATAGAAGCGAACGTTGCTGGCGTAGACGATGCAATTATGCTGGACATTTTCGGCTTTGTCTCTGAAACAAATGCGACAAATATCTTTATAGTGAAAAAGGGACAAGTCCTCACACCGCATGCGGATAGTTGCCTTCCGGGGATTACGCGTGGCAACGTCATACATCTCGCTCGCGAGGCAGAGATTCCGTTAGTAGAACGAAACGTCTCTCTGACAGAGGTTTACACGGCAGATGAGATGTTCACGACAGGCACCGTTGGTGAGTTAAGTCCTGTGTTGGAGGTAGATGGTAGACAAATCGGCACAGGCAGTCCAGGACCGATGACCGAGCGTTTGCAAGAACTTTATGGGGAAATGACTGCACGTGAAGGCGTCCCGATACCGTAGGGGTTTATCGCTACTGAATTTGCAATGCTTTCATCAAATCTTCCTCTCCGTCTTTGATGACTAATTCAATTGCCAATACAACTATCGGTAACTCTGTGGAAAGAGATGCCAACTTTTGTTCATCTTTCTGTGTTGTGACAACCCATTCTGCCTCATACTGTTGCATCTGATGTTCAATTTGCTGTAAATCGGATTCGGTATAGGCATGATGATCAGGAAAAGCAAACAATTCTACTGCCTCTGGATTATACGCTTCAAGTGTTGCGACAAAAGCATCAGGATTACCAATGCCGCACACAGCCAGAAGTCGCTTTCCTGTTAGGTTTTTTATTGGTATTGTAGCATGTTTGTCAGGACAATTTAGCCAATACAGTGATGTGGGTTGATGTTTACTCTCCAAGATGGGTTTATTCGGTGCTAATTGGTTCAGCTCTGCCTTCAAATCTGCAATCTGTGTATCAATAGCATCTGTCCGAGTCAGTAAAATAATGTCTGCGCGTTCAATTGCAGTTATGGGTTCCCGCAACGTACCTATAGGCAGTAGCGCGCCAGTGCCGTAAGGTTGCGTTGCATCTATCGTGAGAATATCAACATCACGTGCCAGTTGCCGATGCTGAAACCCATCATCAAGAATTAAGACATCGCTTTTAAAGCGGTCAATAGCAGCTTCACCTGTTAGATAACGTTGTTTTCCAACAACAATCGGAACATTGGGAAGTTGACGTGTGAGCATATCCGCTTCATCACCGCATTCTTCTCTTGAACAGAGGCGATTTTTATCATCCGATACGACCATTATTTCCTCACTGCTGCGCCGTTTATAGCCGCGTAGAAGAATTGCTACCTGAAAACCTTTATTTTCAAGTAGTTTGGCAATTGCAGCGACTGCAGGGGTTTTACCTGTCCCACCTACAACAATATTGCCAACACTAATTACGGAACAAGGCAATTGTTTTTGTTTAAAAATCCCACTTGTGAAGCAGTAATTTCGTATCCAGACGATACTACCGTAGAGCCAAGACAACGGCATTAGCAGGACGCGGAAGAGTGTCGGAATAACTCCGCGCTGCTTAGTCGTGATGAGAGTGTAGAGTATTCGTTTCATTGGGTGGGATTATGTGTTGATGCAATCTGTTCCAACACTAACTGTGCTGTTCTTTCTGCTGCTCCTGACTCTCCCAATTGATGATAGACAGTATTGAGGGCATCGCGCTGTGCATCACATTTTTCAGGATTGCGGAGTAGGTCTAAGGTAAATTCCGTGAGTGTGTCTGGTGATAGATCATCTTGAAGAAGTTCGGGGACAATACGTCTTTTGGCAATGAGATTCGGCAATCCGCTATGTTCTAACGGGGTTAATGCGTTAATAATCCGCCAATTGAACTGTGAGGTTCGAAACAGAATAATCATCGGTGAACCGATACAAGCGGCTTCAAGCGTTGCGGTGCCAGAAGTAATCAGCATCAACGTGGCAGCGCGCATGGCTGTGTAGGTTTCATCTTGTAATAACTTTACAGTTGGGATACCTTTGATTCCTTGTTTACATTCGGATATTAGTTCCTCTGAAATACCCGGAGCAAGAGGTAGAATCCATTCTGTATCTGAAAGAACCTGTGCAACGTTGGCTGCTGCCTTTAGCATAATTGGAAGAATACGTTGGACTTCAGATCGTCTGCTGCCGGGCATCAGTCCAATAACTTGGGCGTTATTTTGCAAACCGAGTTTTTTTCGTGCTTGTGTCAATGTGAGATCAGTCTTTGCAAAATCAACAAGCGGGTGTCCGACAAATTCGGCTGGTGCGCCTGCATCTTGATAAAATTCTGTTTCAAAGGGAAAAATTGAGGCGATGGCGTTTGCGCGTTTCGCGAGTTTTTTTGCTCTACCTGGCCGCCATGCCCACGCTTTTGGTGGAATATAGTAGACCATAGGAACACCTTGCGTGTAGGCGGACTTTGCTAAAGGCATGTTAAACTCGGCAAAATCAACCAAGAGGAGGACATCTGGAGGGTGTTGACGGATACGTTTTTTTAATAATGCTTGTTTTTTTAGAAACTTTGGAAGGACAGCGAAGACATCAGCAAAACCCATGACAGCGGAATCACGGATGTGGATATCCAGACACACACCAGCTTCTTCCATCATGTCGCCCCCCATGCCGTAGAAAGATATTTCTGTGCATTTTGCTTTAAGTGCTTGGACGACATGTGAAGCGTGCAGGTCGCCAGAGGGTTCACCTGCAACAATCATAAGCTGCATTATGGTTTGTGGTTAAAATGGCACAAGGTGTGCTTATTACGGTGACTACGGCATTAAGCCTGGTAATTTGAGTCCATCTGTTTCGTCGTAGCCGAACATCAGATTGAGGTTCTGCAGTGCAGCACCAGCCGCGCCTTTTCCAAGGTTATCAAGTGCTGCCATAGCAACAACACGCTGCGTCCGCTCATCAACTTCTATCCCGACATCGCAATAGTTGCTTCCGAGGACCGCCTTGGTTTGTGGATAAATTTCTTTGTCAAGAACTCGGATGAACGGTTCATTTTGGTAAAAAGTAGTATATGTCTCAAGTAAAGTTTCAGTATCAAGCGGTTTTTTCAGGCGTGCATAGACGGTACTGAGAATCCCGCGTGTCATCGGAACTAAATGCGGCGTGAAGGTTACTGAAATATCTTGTCCAGCAATCGCACTTAATTCTTGTTCAATCTCTGGTGTATGACGGTGTTTTCCGATATTATAAGCAACAAGATTTGCCTCACGATTCGGATAATGCGTAGTATCTTTCGGTTTTGGTCCTGCCCCAGAAATACCTGATTTAGAATCAACAATTACTGAATCTAATTCAATGAGTCTATTGTTAAGCAGAGGCATCGTGGCAAGGATAGCACTTGTTGGATAACACCCTGGATTCGCCACGATTTGGGCATCTCGGATCTTTTCTCGGTAACGTTCTGGTAAACCGTAGACAGCATTCTGGATAAGTTCTGGACTGGTATGCTCAACGTGGTACCAGTCACTGTAGGTCGCTGCATCATTCAGACGGTAATCTGCACTGAAATCTACAACACGCAAACCTTGCGCAACAATTTGTGGGGCATACGTCATGGCAACTTTGTGCGGTACAGCCAACACGACAACGTCCACCCGTGCTTTAAGCGAATCAATGTCTAACGGTTCAAACTCAAGGTCTATAAAATCGCGCAGATGTGGTAAGATGTGGTCAACGCGTTGACCAGCGTAGGTTTCGGATGTGGCGAGTTCTACGCTTAATCCACTGGGATGGTTAACCAAAAATCTTAGTAATTCGCTACCACTATAACCGGATGCGCCGACTATTCCGATCTTTGTCATCTTTTTACCTTTGAGATATGTTTTGTTGATAATAGTTTAGCATGAAGGGGTAGAAATGTCAATTTTTTGTTGTAGAAGGATTCGCAAGAACGGTTGACAAAAAAGGGAATTCATGTAAAAATAAAAACGGAGGATTGATTATATGAAATTTGCTCGATATGAATTGAATGGAACAGTTGGATACGGTATAGTTGCAGGCAATAGTTTGCGAACGTTGGATGGATGCCCGTTCACAGACTATAGTGAAACTGGAGATACTGTCGCTTTAGAAGATGTGAAGCTCCTTGCACCCGCAACGCCCTCAAAGGTTTTAGCCGTTGGCTTGAATTATAGGAGTCATTTAGGCGATGCGCCTGAGCCAAAAAACCCGGAAATCTTCATCAAAACACCATCGTGTATTAATGATCCAGAGGGTGATATTGTGCTTCCTGAAGGTGATGACGATGTACATGCAGAAGGTGAATTGGTAGTCTTAATTAAAGAACGGACGAATAAAGCAACGCCCGATGAAGCAGAGGCAAATATATTAGGCGTGACCTGCGGAAACGATGTCAGTGCTCGCACGTGGCAAAGTAATGATATGCAATGGTGGCGCGCGAAAGCATCTGATACTTTTGGACCGATGGGACCAATCATCGCAACAGATGTTGACTATGGCAACCTACAATTAGAAACGCGTATCAACGGTGATGTGGTTCAGTCTCAAACCACTGGCGATCTCATTTTTCCTGTACCAGTGATTGTTAGTTTCATCTCGCAAGCGATAACTTTAGAGCCGGGTGATGCGGTTTTCACAGGAACACCCGGAACCACAACTGCTTTGAAAGATGGCGATGTTGTTGAAGTTGAGATTGAGGGGATAGGGGTTTTGCGTAATACTGTTGTGGCGTAACGACAGAGGTGAAAGATGGCAAAAATTACTTTGTTTAAAGGTTATGAAGGAGAACCTCCGATTCCGAAACCGAAAGGGCAGGTGCAAGCCAACGTTGTTACTGTTCAAGATGGCGTGCCGGTAAAATATCCGGGTTGCGATGGAATTGGAGTGCGGGTTGTGCATCCTGCTAACCCGAAAGCACCAGCACAAAATTTAGGGATGGTGATGTTTTTTGTGCCTCCGCATGTCGTTTTGGAGCCGGGAAGTCATCACACAGAAGAGTGTTATGTTATCATGCGCGGAGAAGGCACTATGACTATTGCTGATGAAAAAGTGCCGGTGAAAGCAGGGACGTTTATCCACCTTCCGCCGTGGTGTGAGCATGGGATTGAAAATACAGGCGATGAAACGTTGGAAGTTCTCATTTGCACCTCACCGCCAAATCCGTGATTTATCAATTAATGGAACACAGTCGCTTGGCGCGCTTATAAAGTCCACCTACTTTTTTATACTGCAGTTTACCTCATAAATCATTTGTAGGGCGAGGTCTCTGTGCCTCGCCATTTCCTGGTAAGAAAACATCGGGCGGGCACAGAGACCCGCCCCTACAAAATAAGAATATTTTCTTTACCAGTCTCGTGTGTAACCCGCAGTCCAACCGCCATCTACGGTTAGGATAGTCCCATTGACATAACTTGCCTCTGGCGCGACTAAAAAAAGCACGGCTGCAGCAATCTCCTCAACTTTCCCCGGTCGTCCAAGTGGAATATGTGATAGGAGACTTGCAGCCTTTTCTGTGTATTCTCCATCGGGTCCATAGAAGAGTGCCTTTGTGCCGCGCGTCAACGTAGAACCTGGGGCAACTGCATTGACAAGAATGCCCTGCGGTCCAAGTTCCAATGCCATTGAGCGTGTTAGATTAGCAACACCTGCCTTTGCCGCGACGAATGCGCTCTGAAGACGAAGCGGCACCAGTCCTGCAATAGAACTGATATTGACGATACGTCCGGGAGGGTTTTGAAGCATGTAGGGTATCACAGCACGACTCACCACGAATACACCGGTTAGGTCAACTTGTAAGATACGATGCCAGTCGTCTAAAGTATATTGATGAATTGGTACGCGATCGCTTTTTGTGTTGATGCCAGCGTTGTTGATCAGTATCTGAATTCCACCGAGTTGGGCAGCGATATTTTGTGCTGCAACTTCCATCTGTTCGGGGTTCGCAACATCCGCCTCAATGAAGATACATGTGCCACCCGTTTGATGAATCTCTTGGGCAGTTTGCTTACCTGCTTGTGCATCAATATCCACAATTGCAACATGCGCGCCGTTTTCAATGAGCGCATGCACAATCGCCTTACCGATGCCGTTTGCACCGCCGGTGACAATCGCTCCGTGTCCTTCAAGGGCAACTTTCATGTATTATCCTTCAAGTGGACATTTATCGTAAATCTATAAAAAGTGTAAGAGGCGCAATGAATTGCGCGACTACAAACGCGGTAAATCCAAGAAAAATGTATAAGAATTTTAGATTTTCTTACTAAGATGCCTTCTGTGCAGTGAACTTAAGTTCCGTTTTTCCGTTTAGTCCTGCTACAACAGGGAAAGTGCGTTCGCCCGTTCCGTCTTTGGTAACATACCTGACTTCTGGAGAAAAATATGCATAGAGTGCTGTATTTCTCGGTCTCGGTGATGCGTTAGGACCGGAACCGTGTACCATAAGACTATGGAAAAACAGCGCACTGCCTGCCGAAAGAGGAACATCCATCTGTTGTTTTGCGACCTCTTCACGATCGGTAAGTTCTGCATCCTGTTGCCGAGCAATTCCACCCCACTCTTGAACACCCCATAAGTGGCTGCGCGGAACAACTTTAAAACAGCCGTTTTCAGGGGTAGCATCGTTGAAAGAAATGCTTACCGTAACCAATCTTGGCGGTTCCATCGGCCAATATGCTGAATCTTGGTGCAGCCCATGCGATGAACCATGAAAAGCAGGTTTGAACATTAAGGTGCTTCTAAAGAGGAGTAGGTCTTCCCCGATAAGGTTTTGGAGTACCGCAACAAGGTTCGGATGTTGTGCTAAATTCCGAAACACCTCTGAGTACTGGCGCGTATTTTCTGCTTTACGCAGCACAGGCAATCTGTCACCTTGTGTTTCGTCTTTCGCGAAAGGTTCGCGTTGTACGTGCCTCCGTGCGACATCTGCCCGTTCTTTATCAGCATCTGATTCCTGACCAGCAGCAAACTGATGCAGCAGTTGAATCTCTGCTTGACATTCTTCCACATCTGCAGGTGACAATAAGTTTTCAACAACGAGATAGCCTTCCTTCTCAAAAAAGGCTTTTTGTGCATTCTTATCCATTTTACCCCCCGATAAGTCGTTTAATTTCCCATATAATACTTGAAATAGCAAATCCGATATAGACGGCTGAAGCAATGAACATCATTATAGTTGAAATTGTTTTCGGTTTAGCAAATTTAGGTAAAAAGCGGTAGTTCATATAGAGCGTAAGCGGTACATAGAGTGCCATCGCAAAACCGCCCATATATGCTGCACTAAAAAGAAAACCGAGTCCGCTTACATTTAACTTTTCCATCACAAAAGTGATCGCACATCCAGCAACAATCCAAATACCTACTATGAGCAGGTACCACCAACTTAACTCTCGTTTTTGCGCACCTTTAAAATTGGTATAAATAATATCGGAGATAGAACGCCCAACACCATCAAGCAATGCAAGTTGTGTGCCGAAAAGGGTTGCAACACCAACCAACAGAAAGATTCGCCTCCCGAACTCTCCAAAACTGTTACCTAATATATCCGCTTCATCAAAGATGAGTTGACTCCTATCTGGAAGTGCTTCAATTCCCTTTTCAACCACTTGTGGATGTAAAACAGCAAGAGATCCAAAAATAAATAGCAGAATTGTAAAAGTATTGAGTGCCCAAAAGAAAAGAATCTGGTCGCGTTTGATATAACCCCACCAATCCGCGAAGCGGCGACGGTTTTCTTCTGTCTCTTCAAAGAGAAAACCGGTTGCGGGAACTTTTTCGGTACGTCCACGTAGGGGGTTGCGTAGTCCTGGGACTCGCGCCCCCATTCCGATGTTTTTATCCCGAAGATAGAACGTATAGAATAGATTAGCAGTGCCCCCTGCTCCCGCAAACACCAGCGCAATAAATAATGCTTTTACCGACATATTCGCGTCTTTGTATCCAACATTTACTATTCCTGACCCTAATTCTTTCCACGTATCCAAAGAGCCAACCAAAATTGCAACAAGAATAAGCCCAACCGTCACCACGGCGACAAGTATTTCTATTGTGTGTTCTACGGATTGGTAAACCATTTTTGGTCCGAATAAGATGACTGATGCTACAATGAACGTAATTATCGTCCAAAAGGTATCTGAACCCCAAAATGTCCCTGCCTGCCATTTGGAGTTAAAGATGAGCGCTTTGAGTGCAGCACCCGATTCACGTGCCCAGCCTGGGGCAATCCACCCTACTATGATAAGCAGGATAAACAACGGCGCAAAGCCCCGCCAAATACGACTGTAGCCTGTGTATACCGTTTCCCCGGTTGCTATTGTCCATCTACCAACCTCAAAGTTTATCCAGAGTTGGAGAAATATACCGAGGACAGCTGCCCAGACCATGCTTGCACCGTACTCTGCGGCGATGAGAGGCCAAATCACAATTTCACCTGCACCAATAGATAAGCCAACTAAAATTGCACCAGGACCTGCTATCTTCCAAAAAGGCATCTGCTTTTCAGGTAAATCCACAGTTTTAAAGTTTTGAAGTGGTTCGAAAATTTTAGGCATTCTTCATTCCTCATGTAGGCGTTGGACATATAGTCACATATCAGTATCCGACGATATTGCTTCACTTAACACTTCAATCGGATGCTTCGGTAGGATGCCAGTCCCGTGTTCAAGCTGGTGTCGGCAGGAAAATCCTGACGCTGTCAATATAAACTCCCCAGATTTTTCACGGATAGTTGGGAAAAGACGTAGTTCGCCAATATTCATTGAAAGATCGTAGTGGGACTTTTCGTATCCAAATGAGCCTGCCATGCCACAACAACTGGAATCGATAACTGTCACATCATGCGCTTCTGGCAACTCAAGCATCTGCTGCACCGGTTGGATACCAACAAGTGCCCGCTGGTGACAGTGTCCATGTAACAAGATATCGCGTGGTTCTGCCACAAATGTAAGTGGAAGTTCACCTTTTTCATGTGCATGAAGTAGAAATTCTTCCAGTGAGTAGGTAGTCTCAGCAACCCGTTTTGCCTTAGTTGTGCTAATAAGTTCAACATAGTCGTCAGTCAATGCAGAGGTGCAACTCGGTTCACATCCGACAATTGGAATTCCTGCTTCTGCATAAGTATGGAGTTGTTCAATGTTGTAATTTGCGTACTCAATAGCTTTGTCAAGCATTCCCTCAGAAATAAGCGGTCTACCACAACACCGTTTCTCCGGCAAGATCACCTCAAATCCTGCAGATTCTAAAACGTGTACTGCTGCCTTTCCTATATTTGGCTCACTAAAATTCATGAAGGTATCGTGAAACAACACGACTTTTTTGTCGGAAGTTTGTGCCGACTTGCGTTTTTTGAACCATTTTTCAAAAGATTGATGAACGAAGGTAGGCATATCTCGGCGGCGATCAACACCGAGTAGTTTTTCAGCCACCCACTTGGAAAGCGGGTTATTTGTTGACCAATTGGAGAGTGGCGCGAACGCTGAACCGAAAACGGCAAGTGATCCAATTTCTCCGAAAAGGCGATTACGCAACGGGAGTCCATTTGCTTTTCGGTAATGTGCAAGCATCTCGTATTTTATTTTTGCCATATCTACATTGGAGGGGCATTCTGCCTTACATGCTTTACAACCGAGACACAAGTCAAGTACATCATAGAGTCGGTCACTGGTGAAATCTTTGTGTGGCAAAGCACCAGAGATTACTGAGCGGAGCGCATTGGCACGTCCACGTGTAGAGTGTTCCTCTTCTCGTGTGGCGATGAAGGAGGGACACATGGTACCAGTGAGGGTTTTACGGCACGCACCGACCCCGTTGCACATCTCAATGGCTCTGCCAAACCCGTCTTGTGCTGAAAAATCGAAATAGGTATCAATTTTAATAGTGTTGTATTTTGCGCCGAATCGGAGATTTTCTGTCATCGGAGGAGGGTCAATAATTTTACCGGGATTCATAATACCGTCTGGGTCGAAAGCATTTTTGACTTCGCGGAGTGCTTGATAAATCTTAGGACCAAACATACTCTCAATCCATTCACTTCGGACGAGTCCATCACCGTGTTCCCCACTCATCGCACCGCCAAGGTCCATGAGTAAATCACGTACCTCGCTTGCGATATTATGCATTTTTTGAATATCTGCTTCAGATTTGAGATTGATAATCGGGCGGTTATGGAGTAATCCTACACTGGCGTGCGCATAGTAAGAGGCAGTTGTCCCGTGTTTTGTGACAATTTCGTCAAATCGACGTACATATTCGGGTAAATTCTCAATGGGAACAGCAGCATCTTCCACAAAACCTATCGGCTTTGCATCACCTTTCATCCCCATGAGCAAGCCGAGTCCTGCCTTTCGCGTTTCCCACACACGCGCCTTTTCTTCAGCAGTAAAGCATCGCACAAACGCATATCCGAATCCGGCGTCTTTCAAGGTTTTTTCAAGATGATTGATCTGTTCATGCAGTTCAGTTTCTGTTTCACCGTAAAATTCAACCGCAAGGAGTGCTTCCGGTTCACCTTCAATAAAACTGGTTAGTCGTGAAAACTCCAAAGAACCGCGTGCCATATTAAGTATTGTCTTATCAATTAGTTCAACTGCGGTTGGGTTGCACGCTAAGATGGGTTGCATCGCCTCCATAGCAGAGATGATCGATTTAAAATGAACAACACACAGACAGGTCATTTTGGGAACGGGTACAAGATTAATTTTCGCCTCAACAGTGGTTGCCAGCGTGCCTTCGGAGCCTACAACAATTTTTGCGAGACTGAAAGGACGATGTGCATCGCATCCGTCGCGACGGTAGGGGGTTACCTCTTTTGACCCAGCATCTGATACATATTCATCAAGGTTGTAACCTGCGACTCTACGTAAAATTTGGGGATAGCGTTTACGAATTTCATCTGCATTCTCATCACAGATTCTGCAGAGTTCTCTATAGATGCGTGCTTCTAAGGAATTTCCCGGCTTTTTTGATGCGACTTCAGGAAATGATAGAGGGGCTGCTGTTATCTCATTGCCGTTTGCAAGAACGAGGTCAAGGGACATCACATGGTCAATCGTTTTACCATAAATAAGTGAGTGAGACCCTGCGGAGTTATTACCGATGGTGCCACCGACGTTTGCTCGGCTGCTCGTAGCAACATCTGGAGCATACATGAGTCCATGTGGTTTAAGTTGGTGATTTAGTTCATCAAGAACGATACCGGGTTGGACACGTGCCCAATGTTCATCAATGTTTACTTCAATCAGTTGATTCATGTACTTGGACATGTCCAGGACGATTGCTTTGCCAACGCTTTGTCCGGCGAGACTTGTTCCACCACCGCGTGGAAGAATAGGTATTTTGCGTTCAGCAGCGATCTGGACCGTCTTGATTACGTCCTGTCTGTGTTTGGGAACAACAACACCGATTGGTTCAATTTGGTAGAGGCTTGCATCCGTACTATATAGTGCCTTTGAGTATGCATCAAAGCGCACTTCTCCCTCAAGTTCTTTCGTGAGAAGTTGTTCTAATGCTGGTTCAGAATTCTGCATTCGTTTTGTGTTCCTAATTTATCCTCATTGGTGAGTTGTAATGTGTCTGTGCTTTGTATTGTTGCTAATGCTTGCACTCTGTATTTACCTTAACCTCAAAATGTGTAATCTGATTGTTCAAGTGGATAATCCTCTATAGTAATATGTTCTCGATAGCAATATGTCTGATGTCAATGCCATGCTTCTGTAGGAACTTACACATCTCATCAACTTCTACCGAATGATCTATGCTTACAACAAATAAGTGCTGTGTTCCTGTCAACGAATATTTTTTATATAATGCCGACTATATTGTAGGATTTGACCGATTGCCATATATTCAACATCAGTGCGTAGATGGTTCTTTTCACTTGGAAAATCAAACCTAAAATTGACTTCAATAATAATAGGACATTCCGCTTTATCTATACTGAAAATATCGGGGTTATAGGATCATCACGACTATTTTTAAGACTGAGATCTTGCAGCATAATTTCTTCATCAAAGACAAGGCACATATTTTCTTTTATCCAGGGTGTTAGTATTATTTTCTCTCGACTTTGCTTTTCACCGATACCTGCTTCTTGGTTTATTTCTTTTTAGACATATTGGGGTTGTTGACATTTTTCCGAATGATACAATACCTGTCCACTGAAGTGAGAAGAGATATATTTTGTTCTGACATATTTATTTTTCATTCCTTATTGGTTATATGACCTTCTTTTTTTTCTTCCAATTCTTCCTCAGATATTTCAAAGCATTCTTCAAATTCAGGTTTTACCTTATAGACATCTATACGAAAACCCTCTAAACCTGCTTCTTCCGCAGGCACAACATCTGCGAATTTTTCTATAGCCCGCGTAACTTTATCTGTTACACTTATATCACCGCACGCAAACAGGAGACCAAGATTATCAAGCAATGCAGCGATAATAGGTTCTGCACCTAATTTCTCGCCAATCAGATTATATTTCAGAGTATTTATTTGTAAATGAAAGTTTGCCTCATTCCAAACATTATATGGTAGTGTCTTTTCCACTTCTTGTTGTCCTTCAAGAAGACAACAATCCCGAACTGGATTGCCGTAAAAGTTGCGAACTTTAGAAGATTTAGACATGTGGCATTTCGAACAGAGTGCCTGTAAATCCTCCATGCTTTCATTCCCTAATGTATCGTAATGTAGATGATGCACTTGGGTAGCTTCGCGAACACATCCGCCCTCACACTCACATTTAAAGCTGCAAGCCTCTAATTTGGTTTTCCGCTTTTCTTTCCATTCTGTGGATCGTATATACGTCTTATAATTCATTATTGTTTCCTCTGATTGCGAGTTATTTTGGCTGTGCCATTTTCTCTGCTCTCCTTCTAACAATCGTTTCGTGGTGGATAAGGTAGTTATGACACATTGGCATTCACGTGGATGACTTGTCCGGGTTGCACGTCTCTGAGTACTTGATTTACTTCCAGCATAGCAGGTTGAATGTCCTGTAGTTTATTGCTTCTTGCAGAGACGATAATGGCACCGATAGCGTATTTGCTGATGTTCTGTTGATATTCAAAGCCCTTATCCATTGTCACCAGCACATCAAACGTTTCTGCGGCTTGCTCAAGGAGTTCGCCATTTCGCTTTCCTTTCCACCCTTGTCGATCCACAGTTGTCACGTGGCAATCGGGATCAAAATATCGGACCAATCTCCAGTTTAAGTTTTCGTCAAGTGGAACACGCATGTGGGGTTGTCTTCCGATTTTATCGTGTTTAATGTCTCAAATACCGTTTCCAACGCGAACTCTAAAAATGCGATTACCTGCTCTCGCGACACAGAAGTGAACCCATCAAGAAAGTCATCAAGGCTCTCTCCTGCTTTTAGATGATCAATCAGCGACTTTATCGGCACCCATGTACCGATAAACACTGGCTCGCCGCCGTGAATATCGGGGTCTTGGTTTATCATTGCTTTGTATAAACGAAACGCAGTCCACTCGGTCCCTAAATTTTGCCGAGAACTATCAGAACCGCTTTTGTAGCACCGTGCTGGGGGACACACTTCTGACATAAGTGGAACATTTATCGCTTGAGATAACTTATCACTTATGTCTTTAATAACACTTCCGTCACGTTCCGTCCGCTCCATTTTGGGTTTTACTCGGACATATAGTTCATCATCTCTCACTCGCTCCAAAAAATCTTCTGACAATTTTTTAGACACCTGATCACTATATTCCAAGAATGGATAATCTTCTTTGAGAATACGCTCCAGTTCATTTACAACAAACGGGTTTTCGTCTAGTTTTTCCATTATTACACCTTGTGATATTCTTATGTGTCAGAATAGTAAAAAAGTGACTATAAATTGGATAGAGTTGATAAGTGTTATCAAATCCCAAATACAATTAGAGGATAACACCAATACACCAAAAAATCAAGTAAATAACTACAGTTGGTATTTCTCAAAAGCACTCAGAAGCTAATATCTATCAACGATCTCTCACTCTCAATATGAGGTTATGAAATGCTGATTGATATATCCTCAATGGACGCCCATTGGGTGAAAACTTAGCCTTATGAAATTGTCAATTTAATGGTTTTTTCAACGGAAAAATTAGCGGAATTATCATAATGGAGAACGCATTTCATGCCTGTATAGGTGTTTTGGACTGATGGTTATTGGGTTTAGAACAATTATGAGAAATCCCAATAGAAAAACAAGTTTTTTATTTGAAATACGGCACTTCTACAAAAAATTTGACTTTCTGCCCGTTCAGAAGTATAATAATTTAAAATGCCTCTGTGGTGGAATTGGTATACACGGCAGGTTGAGGGCCTGTGCCTTAATTGGCGTGCTGGTTCGAGTCCAGTCGGAGGCATCCTTTCCAGATTTATCCATAATAAGACGTCCAAAGGGACAGATGGTTCCATACCCCTTTGGACATGGCTAAACAATCAGTTGATGCGTGAGAGTTAGCACGTATCAACTCTTTTATTTTAACCCAAGTTGCTACCTATATCGCGAATGCTCTTGTAGGAGGGGTTTCTAACCCCGATTTAAAAAAGAAAGCATAAGA
>JAGWBU010000060.1:21893-40698 GCA_021295735.1 Candidatus Poribacteria bacterium
GGAATCGGAGTTCCCTCCTACAAAGAGGGTGTTCTGTAGGAGCGATCTCCGAATCGCGACCTTTACCCGCAAAATTTCGGTAGACACTCCACTAGGGCAGAAACTGTCCAAGGATGACACCTTGAGGGAACATTTAATCTGCTGCTTGAATATCCAACTATTGGTAGGTTCTTAGCATACCAATATGCTATTAACTTAAACTACAGCCCGCTCCTCAATGCGTCCGAGGGAGAATTCATCGTTCATGGTCCTGGAGCGAAAAAGGGAATAAGGAAATGCTTTAGGGACCTACGTGGTTTGACAGAGGCTGATATTATAAGGTTCGTGACTGATCGCCAGGAACTTGAGTTTGAACGACGAGGTATCTCGTTTAAATCCTTATGGGGCAGAAGACTTCAAATGATAGATTGCCAGAATCTATTCTGCGAAGTGAACAAATATGCGCGTGTTAAGTTTCCAGAATACAATAGACCAGATGGAAGACACAGAATCAAGCAACGATATAGAATCAACTCTGACCGCTTGGATTATTGGTATCCGCCCAAGTGGGGCATCAATGAAAAAATCCATCGCGAAATAAAAGACAATAGATAACCGATGGGTAACCAGCATCTTTCTTACCACTGGTTCGCTGGCGCCATCTTCCAACCCGTTACGTCTGCCTTGATGTCTCCACCTATACTGTAAAGGCATATTCCAACATCTTCTGGTTTATGCAGTTGTCTGTGTACGACTGCCTGTCGTTCATTGATAAAGACTTCCACGAGCGGCCTGTCAAGGAATATCCGTAAATTCAAATCCTCTCCTGCTTTCAACGCAAATGGCGCGTCGCAATATGGGTGTGAACTACCATAGGGCTTTTCCTCTTCTTTACCATCACCTATTGAAACCATCTTCTTCTCTGCTGAGTAGAAGATCTCCATCCCATTCCGGTTGTCTTTGTCACAGAACACTTTTATGCCGTAGTCCTTCGCCTCGGTTGGTTTGATGCTGACATTCAATTCAACCGTATCGCCTGAGATTTCCTTCAACCTGTATTCTTCGCCGTTTTTGACAACAATGTTGTTTTCAACCGTTTCGTTATAGCGGAGACACTCAAGCTCGCGAACCGGTTTAATACGCACAATCCCGTCATCAGGTAGGCTCAACTCCCAGGGCAATGAGAATGCACAACTCCATAAAGTGTTGCCAAGGTTAGACAGTAGATTGGTAATGACGACTCTACGTCCGTCTGGTGTCAGAAAGGTCTTAGGTGCCCAATAGATAGGTATGCCGCGATAATTGTATGTCCAGCTCATTTTGGTATGAAACTCAGGCGTGAACTTGTTATCCTTCCATTCACCCAGATAGTACCGAGCACCCCAGCCATGACTGATCAGCAGCATCATGTGCTTGTTGCCGAGTTTGAAGAAATCGGTGCAGGAATGATCGTGTTGTTCAAGTCCCGGTAACTCTTTCGTCATAAATTGACCGAGAAACTCCCATTTCTCAAAGTCTTTTGAACGCATGAGTGTTGTTCTTTTATACCAATTCCCTAATCCTGGTCGTGTATCCTCCATAGGATGATCACCAGTAAAAATGTAATAGTAATCTCCTTCAACCCAAGCAGTCGGATCCCAAAATGTCCAATAATCAGCATCACGTGCCTCTTGCGGCACATCAATCTCTATCGGTTTTGACCAGTTCTCCAAATGCTCATCTGATGCTTCTATGTATGTTGCACGACCACCGAATATGCCGACAAAGATAACTTTCTTGCCGTCTTTGGTGATAATCGTACCGCCCGTACCACAACCGCCGCTGCCTAAAGCACAGTCGCCGCGCCGCCGCCAATGGACAAGGTCTGTGCTGGTAAAGTGACCGAAAGCGTGTTCGTCACCCTTATACATATAACCGAAATGATACTGCCCTTTCCAATGAATCATGAAATTCGGGTCGAAAGGATAGTTCCTTTCGGAATCGCCATCGGAATTCACCAGGTGATACGTTGGGCGACTCGGGTCATGCATCAGCCGTTGACGAAAATCCCGAGCGATACGGACTGCTTCGCTGTCCATAGAGTATATGTATCTGTCGTCTCGGTCGAAAACAATATAACTATCATCTTCATTCAGTTTTATCGCGGCATGGTTTCTAATCTCGGGAAATTTTCCTGCTTGATCAACCCACCAACCATCTTTCGAGAAATCTAACCAACTAAACGGTTGAATTTCCGAAGGAGTATTCGGTCTCAGCTCCATAATCTGCTCTTGCGTCAAAGCCTGTGCATAAATCCTGACGTCTTTGACCTTTCCCTTGAATGATGTGGCATAGTTAGGATTTAGATCGACCGAACCGATTACCAGTTGTAGATAGGGGCTGTTCAGAAAATCAAACGGTTCTGCAATGGTATAGTCGACGTACACTTCCCCATCGCGGTAAATGGTGACCGAGTTGTCCTTGTAGACGGCAGCCATCATCATGAACTGTCCGAGTACAATTTCTTGTGCCGGATTTTGCGCGAGTTGTTCGGGGGTTTGCGTCCGAGTGTTATCATCGCTGGCAGTGGACCACTTCCCTGGAACATCCTCTCCAAAAGCAAGCGCATCATACTTGTCTGCCGCCTGCACGGTAATCACGCTGCAGTTTTTGGGTGCTTCCTCATCAAAGCAGAACCAGCTTACGAGCGTCTTGTTCGTCTTCGTGAACATTAGATACCTACCTTTCAGTCTATTCCCGTTTTTCCCCCGGTTTTCGATACTTTGATGAATAACTATCCCCTTCCGGATCGTAAGAAACGGATACTTGTCTATCTTCCACAACTAATCTCGGTACCGTACGGTGACGACCATCCCGTTCAGGTCCTCGCATTACAGCGAACTGTTCCTCAGTCATATCTTCAACCATATCACCCCATCGGTCTTGCGGATCAACCACACCACCGCCCCAATTAACATTCTTCGACTGATACTTAATCAATACACCACGTCTTGGGATTGGATTCTTCCATGCCAAGGCACCGTGTGTACAACCACCATCCATAAAAAAGAGCACATCTCCTGCCCTCATGACAGGTTGTACGACCAAATCCATCGTGTCATCACACGTCCGGATTCCACGTGGCATAGAGTACTGTGTCTTATGAGAACCGGGCACACATGCAAAACCCCCCAGTCCCGGCTCAACATCACGTAATTGCCATGTAATCGTGACAGTCTCAGCATAACTGCGCCCGTTCTTAAAATAATAACCACGTGATGGGGTCATCGGTTCATTGCCATCGTGCAGCGCGTGCCCCGATGTTCCTTGAACTGCGCAGAATACAGTCGCGCCACCCGTACGATAGCCGCTACCGCCCATCCAATTCAGTCGCTGCACCACATCAGGGTGTGCAATCATCCGCCGAAATGGTGCGTTATAGGGATCAGGTAGGTCTAACAAGCCTGACAGGAGTGGGCGACCTGTGCCTGCTTGACTCACCGACCCACCTGCCAGTTCACTACCTACAACGATACGATCTTGGAATTTATCCACTGCTTCATTGGCTTCTGCAAGCCACTGCTTGTCCATTACGCCGCGCACCACCAGATACCCATTCAGATCCCAAAAGTAAAACTCTTTTTCATCAATGCCTGAATCCGGGTCGCGGATATAAATTGATGGGTGAATGACAGGCGAGTCTTCCTCTACCCACGTCTCTTTGCCATCAGTGTTTATCACAGGTGGCGGATTTGAACCCTTAAACCCAGGTCTATACAAAACCGCCTTTTGTGCAGGCGTTGCTTCCTCCGCCCATCCGGGCAAAGACTCGGTTTCTGAGTGAGGCCCAGGTGGATTGGACTGAATGGCTGCACGTGCAGCATACGAATAAGTCAACAACCTTTTCGGTTTGTCTTTCCACGGCCGCACACCTTGTAGCGTAGGTGCTGCGACTAAAAACAGATCGCCCGCCTTTAGTGCCGGTTGTAGCACCAACCCCATGTCATCAACGCCGGTCGCCAAATCATCGGGCGTTTCAACATTGCTCTTATGGCTTGCCTGAACGACAACCAATCCACCGTCCCCTTCTGAGACATCTTCCAATGCCCAGATCGCCTTCACGCCTTGGCAACGCCTACGACCGTTTTGTTGACGATATGTCAAAGACGGATTTCTCGGTTCATCGCCACCGACAAGTGTTGTCCCAATTCCACTATCTCGCTGTCCTAACAATAGAGGGGCTTGATCAAGTCGGAATCCGTGTCCCACGATCTGGTTC
This sequence comes from Candidatus Poribacteria bacterium, assembly GCA_021295735.1. GTDB lineage: Bacteria > Poribacteria > WGA-4E > WGA-4E > WGA-3G > MSPOR6. The sequence goes on from JAGWBU010000060.1 coordinate 26,131, forward strand.
AAATACCACACTAATTTAGGGTGTACCAGTAGGTCGCGGAACAATTCGCGGTGCGGACTGTCTCCACCTAACAGCGTCTCACTCTCTCCAATTGCATCCAATGCCTCATTCAGTGCTGCTACTTCTTCTTGACTGAGAACGTCCGGAATGTGTAAGTAACCTGCCACATCAAAAGCATAATTCTCTTCATTACTCATTACTTCGTTATCCATTTGTCCCTCCTGGATATGCCGTGACTATCTCCCAATTGTTGCTTATTATACCAATTGCTTACTTGATGGTCAACCAGAATCAAGGGTTAATTCAATGGAATTCAGTTTTCAGTTTTTCAAATCTAAAAGCACAAAATAGCACCTAAAATGTTTAAAAAGAGGCGCAATAAATTACGCGACCACAAACGCGTCTGTTATTAAATCGGACTTACAAGTCCTCCAACAAGAAAGATAACATGGTCAATGTCAAAATATTTATACACCCTGACAAATCCTTTTTAATTGCACTCTGTTTCCAATCGTGCTAAAATGGCACGAGATTGCCAAAAGAACCAAGAGAATAATATGCTATGAAACACACTGATTTTATTCAAGCACTATCCACAGATGATCTGGATGCCATAAGAGCAGCACCTAAAACTGACATTCACTGTCACGCTTTCCTTAGCACACGATTAAAAAATTTGGAACATTGGTTAGGATTTTCCCTCACGAGACCTCCAAGAAAAATGAGAGGTCTTGAGGAGATGATGGAATATGTTATCACAGTTTTAGCACCCCACCAGAAATCGCGTGAAGGTTTTGAATTTGTTTCCACATCCGGAATAAACGATGCCATACAGGATGGTGTTGTTGGCCTTGAGATGAGTTTTGACATTATGATGACAAGGTTTTATGCAGATGGGTTGGTTGGGGTAAAAGCGTTTATTGAAGTGTTAGTTGAGAGATATAGACCGAAAATTAATCTACGACCAGAATTGGGTTTTGCGCGGGAATGTGCTGACGATCAAGAATGGATGGAGTTGGCGCATGAAGCAATAGAATTAGGTGTGTTTAAGTCAATTGATCTTTATAGCCACCAAGAAGCATGTCCACCAGAAGCGGTGAAATCTTTATACGCTAAGGCGCGCGCTGCAGGAATGAAACTGAAAGCACATGTTGGAGAATTCGGGGGCGCGGAAGAGGTGCGGAGAACTGTTGAAGTTCTTGACTTAGACGAAGTTCAGCATGGTATTGGTGCCGCGGAATCGGTTGAAATTATGCAATGGCTTTCCAAAAACCGAATTCAATTAAATGTGTGTCCTACGAGCAACGTGATGTTGGGAGGTGTAGAGGATTTAGCCTGGCATCCTATCCGTATCTTATTTGACAACGGTGTGCCTGTGACTATCAACACAGACGATCTGATGATATTTGGTCAAAGTGTTTCCGAAGAATATCGAAATCTCTACCAAGCAAGCGTTTTCAGTGCGCAAGAACTGGAAGATATTCGACGTTCCTCTCTTACCAGTATTGGCATGGAATAATCTATGGAGAGCAAACTCTGCATAATGACAGCTTACGCAGACGAAACCCAGATTCTTCTTGATGTCTTGGGTCAGAAGACAAACAACTCCGTTGACTGGAATAACCTAAGTTGCTACCTATGTAGCACAAACTTTTAGTTTGTGTCAAAAGGGCGCAAACTGAAAGTGCTATCAAGAAATCAACGGTATGAATACCATTTAGGTATTCCCCCAAATCAACGCCAAATGCGCGTGTGGCATTTGGTGGGTATGAATGCCTTAATGGCATTCCCCGTGCTACAAAATCTACACTAATAGTGAACTATCCCGATTAAAAAGGTATTTTTTATGCCAATTATTTTATAGGTAACGTGAGTTTGATAATAGATATATGAACTTCATTTTGCATAAAATCTTATTCTCATAAGCCCGGTAGGTGCATTTATCAAACTCACGTTATAATAAAAAATCTTAAGAACGGTCGAAGGGGAAATGAATGAACATTGAACTTGAACAAATTTCAATTGATGAAAAACCTGTTCTCAGTAATCTGATGCAGTTGTGTTTTCATGATTATAGCGAATTTAATGACGAGGATGTTGGTCCTTATGGACTGTTCAACTATAAATATCTCGATTACTATTGGACAGAGCCTGAGCGCTTTGCTTACTTTGTGAAAATTGATGGAAAATTGGCTGGGTTTGCGTTAGGTATGCACAACCGACCAGAAACCGGTGAGCGTATAAACATACTCGCTGAGTTCTTCATTCTGAGAAAATACCGACGAAAAGGAATAGGAATGAAAATTGCTCATCGACTCTTCGCGAAATATCCGGGCAAATGGTCAGTTGTACAGGAAGCTGGCAATTTCCCCGCCCAAGCCTTTTGGAGAAAAGTTATTGATGAATATACAAAAGGCAATTTCACAGAAACCCAAGAGGAGAAGGGACCTGTTCAAGAGTTTGAAAGCCTGAAAAAATAGGTTCGTCGGGAGATTCACTGTTATCAAACTGTTGGATAGAAATTGCACGTTCCAAGCAGGCGATTTTCATTGTGCACTAAGATTGTGTTGAAACAAATCTTTTCAACTAAGGAGGAAATACTATGCAACGGAAAACAAATCAATATGGTATTCATATCAGAAAAGGATCCAATAGGCAGTTTCACTTGCTATACATCGGCTGCATGTTGCTCCTCACTTTCACTTCAGTGGGATTCGCTGATGAATTGGGACTCGTCACTGAAGTGGAATTTCAACCTTTAGCGTCAGCAACGCAGCGGCTTATTGAAGCGTTAGATTATCTCGGTTCACCGCTGTCTGAAGACGACCTTACAGCAATCAAGAAAGCCTTGGTTTCTGAGGACAGAAAACAAGCAGTAATAGATATTCAGAAAATCCTTGATTCGTACTGTTTGGCCGGAGTCAATATCAATCCTGAGAGTCGTGTGAAAGTTAAGGAGGGGCAGGCAAATAAGGAACTGATGCAACAAGGTTGGCGAACCTTTTTAGTAAAAGTTCACAACGAGGCTGGTGTGACGGCACCTTTAGCAGCAGACAGTAAAAATGCAGCACCACTTTACAAGCGTTCCACTGGAAGTCCTGAACCACAGGCAGCTATCCCCAAAAGCGACATTCCAAATCGTTTTCTTGAAATTAGTGTTTTCTCTAAACCACCGCTAAAACCAGACCTTTCTGGCTTGGAATTGGAGTATCGAATCATTCAACTCTACAGTCGCGATGCTGGAAAACGAGAAGCGATAATCGGTTTCAATGTTGGTCAAGGAACACAGGACATTGGCTTCCGGAGCGAAGTGCCGATTCTATTCGGTTGTGTGCCCGCGGTAAAAGTAACTTTAGAAGTCTTGGATTTTGACGTGAAACCTACAACTGCAGCATTTGTAATTCGTGACGAATTGAATCGGGTGTATCCATCACGGGGACGAAGATTAGCACCTGATTTCTTTTTTCATAATCAAATCTATCGACACAACGGTGAATCGGTCCTGTTGCCACCCGGCAAATACAGTGTTGAATACACACGTGGACCTGAATATCGGATAAAGACAAAAACCATTAACGTCCCTAATGCCAAGACGCATCAAGAGACATTTCGTTTGGAAAGATGGATTCATATTGCGGCAGAAGGTTGGCGTTCAGGTGATCATCATGTACACGCAGCGGGTTGCGCGCATTATGAAAGCCCTACCGAGGGTGTGACACCTGAAGACATGATGCGACATATTCTCGGAGAGGACCTAAACGTAGGTTGTGTGCTCTCGTGGGGACCCTGTTGGTATTCTCAGAAGCAGTTCTTTGATGGTAAAGTTCATGAACTTTCTACTGATGATTATGTGATGCGATACGATGTAGAGGTTTCGGGGTTTCCCTCATCGCACGCTGGACATCTCTCGTTGCTGGCACTCACTGAAGATGACTACAGCGGGACTAAACGCATTGAGGAGTGGCCGAGTTGGGACCTCCCCGTCCTTCAATGGGCAAAAGAACAGGGAGCAGTAACGGGCTTCAGTCACAGCGGTTGGGGTTTGAAAGTGGATGGAGACGATCTCCCAAATTACAATATGCCACCTTTTGATGGTATTGGCGCTAATGAGTACATTGTGGACGTTGTTCATGATGCTGTTGATTTCATCTCTACAGTAGACACACCTGCTGTTTGGGAACTGAATATCTGGTATCACACGCTCAATTGCGGTTTCCGCACCCGAATCAGCGGCGAGACAGATTTTCCGTGTATTTATGGAGAACGTGTAGGACTCGGACGAATATATGTAAAATTGCCCGCCGGTGCCCTTGATTTCGACGCATGGGTGGCAGGATTGAAAGACGGTCGTTCTTATGTCGGAGATGGTAAAAGTCACCTGTTAGACTTCACTGTGGGTGGCGTACCGGTTGGAGAGGAGACAACAACCGGAGAGATTAGCCAGTTGAATTTGGAAGCACCCAGTAAAGTAACAATCACGGCTCGCGTCGCTGCACGACTTGATGAAACGCCGAACCTTGAGATAAAGAACCGCGCTTTGGATCAGCAGCCGTATTGGGACGTTGAGCGTGCGCGCATTGCGGAAAGTCAAAAGGTGCCTGTTGAACTCATTGTCAACGGTCAGGCAGTTGAAACACAGGAGATTGTCGCTGACGGTGAAGTCGTCCCCGTTCAATTTGAGACATCTATTGACAGATCGAGCTGGGTCGCCCTACGTATTTTCCCATCCTCCCATACAAATCCGGTTTTTGTCATTGTAGACGGCAAACCGATCCGAGCAAGTCGCAGAAGTGCGCAATGGTGCTTAGATGCAGTGGAGGTTTGCTGGAACGAAAAGGTTGATCGCATCCGAGAAGAGGAACGCGATGCCGCTCGCAAGGCGTATGACGTAGCATCGCAGACATACCAAAAGATTCTTGAAGAATCTGATGTAGATTGAATAAACTTTTAAGGAGTAGTGTTATGAGGCTTATGCCCAAAGAGGTAGAACAATTCAGACGCGAAGGCTATCTCAAAATCGACAAACGAGTCATTGATGACGAACACCTTACCGTGCTACGCGAACATTACGACGCGGTGTTTGCACAAAAACGCGGCACAACCGGTGAGGGGTTGCGTAATCTCGCAGTCGTCGGGGACTCGGAAAGCTCTGAAGACATCGATTCTGCCGAAGAAATGTTACAGATCATGGAGATGTGGCGTTTTGATGAGGAATATCGGAAGTTACTCTACCACGAACCACTGTTAGACATCGCTGAGAGTTTAATCGGCTCCGATATCCAGTTATTTCATGATCAGGCACTCTACAAACCCGCCTATCACGGCGGTGAAGTGTATTGGCATCAGGACAATGCGTACTGGCAATGCAAGCCGCCCAATCTTGTGAGCATCTGGATAGCACTCGATGATGCTGACCAGGAGAACGGTTGTATGAACGTTATCCCTGGTAGTTATTTGGAAGGATTGGCATCGCACGGACGTGCTGAGTCAGAAAAAGGTAAATTGCCCGCGTTGTTGCAGGTAGATGCTGATGTGGATCGTGCTGTCCCCGTGCCAGTTAAAGCCGGATGCGTGATGGTGCATCACTGCATGACACTCCACCAAACGAATCCGAACCGCTCATCCCGAGACCGTCGGGCACTGGCTATCCACTATATGCCGTCTGGCACCCGAAATCGCGAGGGCGAAGTGATGAAAGATAACCTACTGTTACGCGGAGAATTGGCGTAAAGCAGATCGCTATCGGGTGTGTAAAGTTTTTGTAGAAATCCGCACAACTCCTATTGTAGGGACGGGGCCCGTCCCTGCCCGTTGCATGGCACGTCCTGCGCAGTGGCGGGGCACCAAATCAAAAAATCAACGGTATGAATAACATTTAGTTATTCACCGGGTATGAATGCCTTATGGCATTCCCCGGGACCCCGCCCTACAGAATTGAACCTATGTAACCAAATATTTACACACCCATCGCTATCGTGGAATTTGACACTCGTCCGAGATTTTGATAGACTACAGCGTTAGAAGTTGACACAACACAAATATTTTCCCAAAAGGAGATAGGTTATGTTTGTTATTATTGCACCGATTCAGATTAAGGAAGGCCATCGTAAAGAATTTATTGAAGCGATGTTGGACGATGCGAAAGGTTCAGTTCGTGATGAACCCGGTTGTCTGCGATTTGATGTAATTCAAGACGGTGCCGACGAAAATCGAATTTGGCTATATGAGATTTATGTTGACGAAGATGCATTCAAAGCACATCTACAAACACCACACTTCATCAAGTGGCGGGATACCGTCAAAGACTGGTTCGCTGAGAGCGATTTTAAAGGCGCTGGCAGCGGAAGTTACAACATTTACCCGCCAGACGACGATTGGAAGTAGGTATATATTGATAGTTGATTCGCTGTCCGTCAGATGTTTTAGCCGACATCTTAATATGGAGGTGTTAAGTGAGACTGATAGTTTCTTATATTTTGAGCGCGGCATTCATTTTGACATTCCCCTTTGTAAGTGTCGCGATTAAGGACGACGCAATGGTACTTTATCTCTCGTTTAATGAGGGAAAGGGAAAAGATGTAGAAGACCTGAGTGGCAAAGGAAACGATGGCACGATCGAAGGTGATGCCGAATGGGTGCAAAATGGAAAGATCGAATCAGCGGTGCGTTTCAATGAACAGGTTCAGCAAGGAGTCGTCGCTGTCAAGGCGTCTAATAGTTTGGCAATCACCAAGAGTTTAACGATGGAGGTATGGGTATATCCAGAGAGTATTGGCGATTATCGGAATGTGCGCGGACAGGCAAATCCTCATACCTATTATCTGAGTATCCATCAAGGTAAACCGTCAGTATGGATTGGCAGCGGCGGTGCTGGCGGGAAAACATGGAATAGCGCAAAGAGCAGTATTCCGCTCAATAAATGGTCACATGTCACCGCGGTTTACGAGTTCAATAAAGAACTTCGGTTTTATATTAACGGCAAACTTGATCAGACCCATAAATTGGAAGGTGAAATTGCGACTTCTCAAGCAGATCACTGGTTCGGCAATCGTTTGGATGGTGCGTGGCCCTATAAGGGAATGCTTGATGAATTTGTCATCTATAACCGTGTCTTGACTGAAGCTGAGATTCAGCAAGATATGAATCAGGTCTTGAGTGTGTCGCCGTTGGAAAAAGCTGCAACGACCTGGGGCAGGCTCAAAAGAGATAGAAATGTTGACTAAACTGACTCCCAATCTGTTTACTTGGGCAGAAATTCACGGTGCAGCGCGGAATCAAGCATATAACTGGAATAGTTTTTTTGTGAACGACGAGAGCAACAGTATCCGAGTATTGATAGATCCACTTCCACTCTCAGAAAGTGAGATTCAGTGGCTTGACAAACTTGGTGGTCCAACACATTTAATGCTGACTTGTACGTATCATGAAAGATGTTTGACAAAATTCAAACAAAAATGGGGATGCGAGGTATTGCTTCATGAAAATCAGGTGCAAGAAGCTGAATTTGCATTTGATAGGACATTCGTTGACAGAGATGTACTTTGGGATCTCATTGAGGTCGTGCGTGTACCGAATGTCCGTCATGGTGAGGAGGTCAGTTTCTACTTAAGACCTCACGGGGGCGCACTCATCTTTGGTGATTTGCTCAGTGGTGGTAGAAAAGACAAGGGTATTCCAGATGGACAGGTTGGAATTAACGCGCCTGAATATCTGGTGGATATCAACAAAGCACGCTTATCCCTCAGAATATTGCTACATTTTGAGTTTGATCTTATGTGTTTCGGTCACGGATCGCCAGTTGCCCGTGGTGCTAAGGAAGTTTTGAAACACTTTATTGAGTGCGATGCCAAGTGGAAGGACCTGGCTCAAAAACGTGAGGACGGCTTTCGTTTAAACCCTGCACTTAGAAAACTTCACCACTCCTAACACACGGATGCTATCTGATTTTAAAGATAGGAACATTAAGAAAAAAGTATGTCGAATGTCAGATTCGCGCGTCCAGATGATGCGGAAGCAATCCACCGAATATTGCAGGAGACGTGGGGAGAATTGCTCCTCTTTGATGTGTTCGTGGATCACATTTCGTCGCCTGAGCATCAAGTCTTCGTTGCAGTTGATGCTGGTGAAATTGCGGGCTTCCTTTCTGCACTTATAGTGTCCAGTGCAACCCCTCGGTGGGAAATAGATACTATCATTGTTCGTACCACCAGTCGCGGAAAGGGTATAGGAACTTCTCTGATTGAGGAAGCCTTAATTTATGGTTCTCATCTGGGCGCACATTGGGCAAAGGCATCAATCCGAGTCGATAACCATGCAAGTCAACGGGCATTCTCCAAGACTGGTTTTACAACGGATGCTCAAGTGCTTAGCCTTCTCTTGTGGAATCCTTTGGCTTGCGAATTTGCTACAAACGTAATAGAGGATGTCCGTTTTATACCTATCAATACATTAACCTATCGTGGGTTGTGGGTTGAGGGATTTGTTGAGTCTCAGTTATCCCTAAAGGAACAACACAATGTGCTTCGTGCGGCGCAAAGTCATATTTTTCATGAGAACCGCAAAAACACAAGTATGTTTATCCCAGATAGTCTTAAACAGACAATTGCGCCTGATTTGTTAGCATCCGCCACTGATTACGGACAATTCCATCACTGGCATTACAAATTTAACAAAAAGTAAGTAAGGGAGATATATTGATGAGCAAATTAAGATTCGCCTGCCATCTCATACAGTTTGGCGGAGAACAGCGAGAAAATCCGGAAAAAGTATTGCGCGAAGTAGCCGATGCTGGGTGGGAAGGCGTTGAAAGTGTTCCTATTGAGGGAGCAGAAAGTCTGGTTGAAATGGCTACACTGGCACGCAGTCTCGGACTTCATATTGTCAACGCGGGTGGTGCAGGACTTGACAGAATTAGGTTCAACGTTACCTTGGGCAACAACGCTGCCGAAGTACCTGCACTACGTCGTGGGGAATGGGGCGGTGCAAATCCAAGCGATGCAGATATCGAAAACGCTGCCCGAACACTTGACGACTTGCTTGCTTTCTGTGATGCACACCACATCAAAGGTTTTCACCACGCGCATCTCGGCACACTGATTGAGACGGTTGACGATGCAGAACGTCTCTTATCAGTAGCACCAAGTCTCTGGCTGCTGTTTGATACAGGACACATGCTTGCCGCAGGCAGCGACCCTATGCAAGTTTTTGAAAGTGAACTCTTGCGCAATCGGATTGGACATGTCCATCTCAAAGACTGCCACGCGGATGAACCAGAAACTTGGGATTATAGAACGCAACGTTTTGGCGAGAAAGCACGTTTTGCTGAACTTGGTGCAGGTAACCTTGGACTTGATGTAAAAGCTGTGCTTGAAGGACTGGAAGCTGTCGGTTATAATGAATGGGTGTCTGTTGAACTTGACCGTCCGTATCCACCACGCCCACCTGCCGAAGCTGCGGTAGTAAATAGAGAATACTTGCGGAATTTAGGGTATTAAACGGAGGCACGCTACGATGCTGAAGCGAATCAAAATTCAAGGCTACAAATCTCTTGCCGATGTTGAGGTGCATCTTGGGCACCTTGCTGTGCTTATCGGTCCTAACGCTTCCGGAAAGAGCAATTTTCTTGATGCTTTACAACTTCTGTCACGAATAGCGACCTACCAGACCTTGGATGAAGCGTTTGACCCTCCGTATCGAGGGTATCCGTTGGAGTCATTCACTTTTGGTGATGAAGGTATCAAGAGCCTCCTTGAAAAGGAAAGTGTGTCGTTCAATATAGAAGTGGATGTTCAACTTTCCACTTCTGTCATTGAAGGTGTCAATCAGCATATTCAGGAAATAAAGGAAACTGCGGTAAAAGGCACACAGAGTGCAGATAAACCTGTTTCAAAACGAGCCCTATCCGTGTCGGAAAAGAATCTGAGGTATCGTATTGCAATCGAAATGCTTCCCAAACAGGGTATTTTGCGTGTGGCAGATGAATATCTTGCGGCCCTCAATGTTAAGGGGGAGTTGAATAAGCGACGCAAACCTTTCTTAGAACGCATCGGGAATCTGTTGCATTTGCGGATGGAAGGACAAGCACATCCACTCTACTACAAGCGTTATCTCGACTATAGTATTCTTTCAAGGTCGCATTATCCACCCCACTATCCCCATTTGACTGCAATGCAGCATGAATTGAACAACTGGCTTACTTTCTACCTTGAGCCAAGAGAGCAAATGCGACTCCCAAATCCAGTCAGATCAGTTCAAGATATTGGATTAATGGGGGAAGACCTTGCAGCCTTTCTTAATACCTTGCAAGCCCTTAATAAGCGACAATTTGAATCCATTGAGAAATCCCTCCATGCCATGATTCCATCTATAACCGGAATTGATGTCAGTGTTAACGAATTAGGTGAAGTTGAATTGGATCTTCGTGAAGGTGAAAAAAATGTTTCCGCCCGGATTTTATCGGATGGCACGCTCAGGATTTTAGGACTCTTGGCACTCGTGGGAGGCGAAGAAACACCGACTTTAATCGGATTTGAAGAACCGGAAAACGGCGTCCCCCCGCGTCAGATTCGGCGCATCGCCAAATTTTTGGAAGCTCGTAGGCTTCTTGAACGCACCCAGTACATTGTAACAACGCATTCACCTATTTTACCCGATTTTATTCCCGTTGAATTCCTGCATGTTTGCCGTAAAATAAAAGGAAATACTGAGATTGAACCCTTTACAACACTTATGGCATCGATATGGCCAAAGTTAGATATTAAGGAAGCCTTGCAAGACGAAGATGAGTTATCTGTTTCCGAATTCATCTTACGAGGGGACTTAGATGCGTAATATTAGCCTATTTGTTGAAGATCAAGCCCACCAAGACTTTCTAACAGTCTTGACACAGCGATTTGCTGGGGAGTATAACGTCAAAATTAACATCAAGGCTTACAGTGTACGTGGTGGACATGGGCGGGTAATCAAAGAACTCAGACAGTACCAACGGAATTTGCAACGCAATCGTGAGAATTTACCCCACCTCATCATCGTTGGAACAGATGGAAATTGCAAGAAACCTCCTGAACGAGAAAGAGAAATTAATCTTGTAATCTCCGAAGATTTTACGCATTTGGTTATTAGTGCAATTCCTGATCCGCATATTGAACGGTGGTTGCTCCTGGATTCGGCAGCATTCAGAAAAATTTTTGGAAAAGGTTGCCCAACTCCTGATCAAAAATGTGAACGAGATCGTTACAAGCGTCTCTTGCTAAACGCAATTTACGAAGCAGACATAGATCCATCTTCAATCGGCCTTGAATATATAGCAGATCTCGTCAGCGAAATGAATCTCCAACGTATGGCGCAAACCGATAGTTCTATCGGTAGATTTTTAGGAGCATTGCAACGCCGGTTTAGAACTTGGCAACAAACAGAGAATTGAGGCTTCAGTCTCGGTATCCGTTATTCTTTCCGACAAAACATCCTACTTTTCATCTAAACCTGCAGCGTGCCTTCCAGCAGCAGGGTCGCCAGCAGCATAAAACATCCCGCTATCTTTATCAACATAAAGCATGGACGGTGCAGCAATAGCACCTGCTTGTGCCTTGAGTTGATGCCCGCGACTACCAAGTTCTTCCCTGACGTTTTCACTCACACTGTCGTTGATAGTTAGTGAACCTGCTTGTCCGAATGTCTGCACACGGTTAGGATTTGGATCGAACGAATCTTGATGATGTGCTGTAGCAAAACGTGGTGCTGTAACAGCATCTTCGGGTTGCATACCAAATTCAACGAAATTGAGTAATAAATTCATCGTTGCCTGATCCTGCAAATCACCACCTGCAACGCTGATTGCCAAAATGGGTGCGCCATCCTTAAGAACCAGTGTCGGCGTAAGCGTAATTCTCGGACGTTTACCAGGCTCAATACAGTTTGGATGTCCGGGAGTTGTATTTAGGCTTCGCAAGCGATTACCGTAACTAACACCTGTGGTGCCAGTGCCACCTGCGTGATAGACGTTAGCACTCGGTGTAGCAGACACGACATTCCCCCATCGGTCAGCAACTACACACGTTGTTGTTCCACCAACATCGGGACGAAACACTCCACCTGCTTTCAGCGGTTTCATATTTTCTACGTCACCCGGTTGTGCTTCTTGTGATGCCATTTTCATATCAATTAGTGGTCGGCGAATGTCTGTATAACCATCGGAAAGTAATTTAGCCATAGGCACATCTACAAATTCAGGATCAGCGTAATATTCATCTCGGTCTGCCATTGCCAACTTGAGTGCTTCAGTGACGACATGCACGTAATCTGCCGAAAAATGTCCCATCTCTTTGAGGTCAAAGCCTTCCAACAGGCGCAGGGCTTGACAAAGGTAGGGGCCTTGCGTCCACGGACCGCACTTGCACACTGTATAACCTCGGTAATCCACTGTTACGGGGTCTTCAATTAATGTAATGTGGGCAGCCAGGTCTTTCTTGCGGAGAAATCCGCCATTTTCAATGTAAAAGGATTCTAATTCATCTGCAATATCACTATGAACACCGTTCCGTCCATAAAACCGATCACTTGCCGCTTGTACTTTCTGCTCACGACTTCCAGATGTTTTGCGTTCCTCATCAATCATTCTTCGCAAGGTAATCGCCAAATCAGGATGCCACTCCGTCCGACCCGCATCAAGCAACGCTAACGTCGGAGCGACAATTTCCTCAAACGTCATCGTTCCATATAGTTTGAGTGTCGTTGTACACAAGTCCACAACAGATGGAACAGGTGCCATTTTTATATCCCAATTCGGGATACCGTTCTCCATATACCAGTCAGTCGCAGCTTGAGAAAGTGGGGCGCGTCCCTGCCCAGAGAGTGATTTCACTTCCTGCTTTTCCGCGTCAAAGATAAGCAGTGGCACTTCACCGCCAATAGAACAAGCACCATGATCTGTAACGTTGAGCGCAAGAATTGTTCCTGCAGCTGCGTCTGCAGCGTTTCCACCTGCTTCTAAAATCTCAATTCCTGCTGCAACCGCCTTTGCACCGCCTGCAGCGACGACTCCAGTTTTGCTAATTGCTTTCCAACCAATTTGTTGTCTGTTTTGCATTGCTTTTCCTTGATTTTTCGTCTGAAGACTATCAAATTCGAATTGCGTACTTTGCCTTAGAGCATAGCATAAAAAATCATCTTGTGCAATGCCTAAAATCAAAGAACCATTCAACTCTCCTGATCGCGATACCATACACTACATTTGAATAATGAATAAAATTCGGCTATAATAATATTGGCAGTCTGAAAACGTTAAAGGAGATAGAGAAACAGTGATCGAAATAATATCTCACAAACATGCAAGTGAACTTATTTTACTTTCTGGTGCCTACTTGGAACAAAATGAGAGCGAAAACAATCTACCTATCGGTTTGGCATATAGGCTTGCTGAAGACCCATACTATTACGGACCCGAGTCGCCGCTTTTGTTAAGTATTTTGGAGCAAGGGAGAGTCATCGGTGTCGCAGTAAGGACTCCACCAAAGCGAATCATCTTGAGTAGAGTTGACAGGAGAATCCAAGACGCTATCCTTGATCTTGTGCGCTACCTGCATGAAATTAACATGCAGATACCGGGAGTTGTCGGACCGGTGGTAGAAGCCCAAACTTTTTCTGATTGTTGGGTTGACAGCACGCTGGGTATATCAGCCAGCGCAACCAAGCGAATGCGTGTATTTGAGACAAGAAGTGTCGCGAATCTTCCACTTTCACCGGGAAAGTTACGTGCCGCTTGTATAGATGACCGCCCTCTCATGGCGAAATGGGTTGCCGCCCTATCGAAGGAAATAGGTGAGCCTACCAGTTTTGACAGTGCCAAAAGCCGCGCTGAGAAACTCATTAAGGATCAGCAACTGTACATTTGGGATCATGGTGAGTCGGTGTCTATCGCTGGCGTGTCCCGTCCAACGAGAAATGGCGCAACAATCGGTGTCGTTTACACGCCACCTGCGCATCGCAACAAGGGATATGCGACTTCATGTGTTTTGGTCTTAACAAAGGAACTGCTAGCAGATCGCTATTCATTTTGCAGCCTATATACCGATTTATCAAACCCAACTTCCAATAGCATTTACTGCAAAATCGGTTATGCTCCTATAGGAGATGCGTTAGCATTTAACTTTTTTCCATCCAATAGTTATACCATTTCTGAAAAATAAGACTTCATTATGAGATTATAGATTCACACTGAGGTGAAGAATGTCCGAGACGACAAGTCATGGCGAATACCACACGGGGAATGCCTAAATGGCATTCGCCATGATTTGTAGCGTTGATTTCTTGATTTGGCGTATTCGCCCAAGTGCGCTTGATATTGATTTGGCAATGAATTGCGCGACTACAAACGGATTCTTTCTTAAATGGAAATGGTGGGCACAGAGACCCTGCCCTACGTTAAAGATTGATTCTCTGTAAAAACCGTGTTCTATTGGTCTGTCCATCGTAAATTTACATGTGTTTCTTTTCGGGTGTGTAAAGTTTTTGGCATGAAATTGAAATGAATGGAGTTCTTGTAGAAAATGTATATAAATGGTATCCTACCCT